>CAIYDQ010000133.1 GCA_903925075.1 uncultured Geobacter sp. | reverse complement strand
GGTGAAGCTTTATTCAAAGCAATATGTAAATAACGCAGCTATGTATTTAAGGCCCGCAATAAGATAACGTATTAGATATAAACTAAAATTGAAATCACAGTAATGTTAGGAGTGGGTTTTGTGAAATGAAAGAAGTCGAATAGTTGAGAACCGGAACGCCGGGGGTCACTTTTCCAACCATATATAGAGGTCTTAGCCAAACAAGGTTAGGGCCTCTTTCTGTATCTGAACCACCCGCCTGTTGTATCCAGCGCAATTAATTGAGCCAATATCAACCAACAAGGCCAACGTACAGCCATAGGGGATTTGTGCGTCTATAGCCCTGTATAACCCCCAAGGAGAATAATCATGACTGAGACCTATGACAGATTGTTGAATCAGAAGGAAGTAGCAGAGTGGATAGGAATGTCTGAGGCATGGATGGAAATGTGCAGATTCAGAGGTGTGGGGATACCCTATATCAAAATTGGCAGAGCTTGCCGCTACCGTACAAGTGATGTTCAGGAATATATCGGTGCACATGTAATCGGTTCAGGTATCTGATAAAGTAAATCATTATATATCGCGTCCTCAAGTTGTTCAGAAGACATTATCTTAACTGATAGTGTCTTCGTTATTTCAAAGGAGGTGAATCTGTAAACAGCTGCAATCCAACATCAGTCCTATCTGTAATACCAATCCGGTCATCGACAATCCAAGCAGTACAACCAAGCGGTATCACCGTAAAGGGATATCTGCGCGCAAACAAAGGAGGATGTAACTATGTGTAAAGTATACGATGTCATCAATAGTAGGATCATTGAGTTATTGGAAAGTGGGACGGTCCCATGGAGGAAGACATGGAATGTTGCCACTAACCAGCCTAAGAACTTGATATCAATGAAGGATTACAGAGGCATCAACGTATTCATGCTAGCCTGTATGCCCTTTAGCTCACAGTATTGGATGACCTTCAAACAGTGCCAAGAGAAAGGAGGTCAGGTAAAGAAGGGTAGTAAGAGCACTCCGGTGGTGTTCTGGAAGTGGCTGGATCGTATGGAGTCTGATAGTGACGATGCTGATGCACCAACCGGCAATGGCAAGATACCTATGCTCCGGTACTACAACGTTTTCAATCTGGATCAGATAAATGGTATCGAAGTGCCACCGTCCACCGAGCCTATAGTAAACACCTTCACCCCTATTGATAAGGCAGAACAGATCGTGTCCAACATGCCACTTCGACCAGAGATCAAGTATGGCGGTGCTTCAGCATCATACTCGCCACTGCTGGACTATGTGAAGATGCCAAAGCCAGAAACATTTGAATCTGCGGAGGAATACTACAACACACTGTTCCATGAGCTATCCCATGCTACAGGTCATCAAAAGAGAGTCGGTCGTAAGGGTATCACTGAGACAAGTTATTTTGGTAGTCATAATTATTCCAAAGAAGAACTCTGTGCGGAATGCTCTGCTGCTTTCCTATGTGGCCACGCTGGTATTGAACAGACCACCATCATCAACAGTGCTGCATATATCCAGGGTTGGTTAAAGAGCTTGCGTAATGATCGTACGCTTTTAGTACATGCAGCAGCCCAGGCACAGAAGGCCAGTGACTACATACTCAATAAAGGAGGTGAAGAGAACGATGTAACTGAACAAGAAGCATAGCTAACCTGCCACATGATCCCCGAAGTACAAACCTACCTTGAAGTAATCCATCAGTTAAGCATCCGCTAATCCAGCAGCTAAATACCATCACTCAAGGCCCAAATCCGTCCTGTAGTGGCATTCATTAGATCAACCCAGGCTAACCCCCCAACCCACAAAGTAAGGAGAATAACTATTGCTCTAATCAGATGCCAGTCTTGTCACGCCACGCCATCTACAAGGACTACTACCCGCCAGATGACTCATGTATCCATTGCAAACAGGGACTTATCTAAATCTCGACCAACCAACAACCAAAGGAGACCACCATGCACCAGATCAAGCCAACAATCAAGCTATTCACCAGCCAGGACGAAGACACCAACGCAATTACCATCAATAACCTGTACCTCGACCACCAGGACAACCATTACCAGTTCCCAGGAGGAACCAACGACGCCATCTATGTCTTTACCCAGAGCATAGCCATCTACATCCTATCCAGCAACGAGGTTAACGGAACTATGGCCCTTAATTGCTTCATGGTCCCTGAACCCGATCCTGTCAACAGCATCTATCTCCACAACCAACAGCATATTGAACGCGCTCTTGGTCATGGATGGAACGAACTATCACTGGCAACCATAGTAGAGAAGCTAATTGACCTTCTAATCTAATCAACCAAAGGAGAATAGACCATGCAAACCATTGATACATTATTTGGACCAGAAACTATTATAACTAAATCCAGACAGATAAAATTCAAGCAGATCAAAGCTGTATGGGAAACCTTGACCGTGCAAGAGGAAACAAGCAACTACCTGAAGCCTCACATGCGCTATACATCTGCATCTCAGGTACATGAGACATTTTCGTTTTTGCAGGATGAAACAAAGGAATATTTTATGGCGCTTCATCTCGATGGTAAGAATAGAATTTTGGTGGTTGATATAGTATCAATCGGTTCACTTAACATGAGCATTGTGACACCACGCGAAACCTTTAAGACAGCATTACTTAGTTCAGCAGCAGCATTGATCTTGATCCACAACCATCCTACAGGTGATCCTACTCCCAGTAATGAAGACCTTGAGATAACCAGACGACTCAAGGAAGCAGGTACTATACTTGGTATCAAGGTGCTCGATCATATCATCATTGGATCAACGTACTATTCCTTCGTGGAAAGGGGTAACTTATGAAGTGTGAATTCTGTAACCTAATATTGAAGCAAGGTGACGTTCTACATGGGATAAAGCATGGAACATTAACCTCTACTGGATTTAAGTCAGATTGTGACTCGGCTGTTACTGTTATATGTGGCCCATGTGGAAACATAATATTGAATGTGGTCTATGCCAAGTATGATCCAGCTAAGCCATCATATCCTGCATTGTATAGAGTATACGAGGAATTAACTATTTGTATGAAGAATGGTTACAAGTTGATCCAGGCCATATCTAAACTGCCATCGTCGGACATAGCAGCAATCAAACGTCTGACTACAATCTACAAGCAAGCCAACTAACTCCTGCCAATAAGCCTACCTGTATCAAATTCAATAACTGCAATTTCTATCATACCCAACATGTAGTTGCACTAATATTTAGTCCACTAGTAGTGATAGCTCCTTACTGCTAGTTCAAGGGCAGGCTAACCCCTTAGTCGAAAGCTAAAGTGCCTTCAGATCGAGTATTTGGAGGTCGAGTTTTCTTAGTCAAGTAGTCGAATCAGCATTCCCAACCAACATTTCAACCATATCAGTCACATAGGGCCACTAGGCTCTTTTTTTGTGTCTGCAACCCAAGGAGGTAACACCATGTCAGTCTATAAACGAGGGACCAAAGCTGTCTTCTACATGAACTTCATTGTCAACGGAGTAAGGGTCACCAGAAGTACCGGCAAGTTCACCAAGAAGGAAGCCAAGTTAGTCGAAGCTGTCGAGAAGAAGAGAATGATGGTCGATGGTTCCCTATCCCCAAGAGAGAAGGCCGCAAGGATGTTGCTTAGTGCTGCTATTCTCAAGACCTATGATGAAAGGTGGAAGGATAACAAGGACGGTGACAAGGCCAGGCGTTTAGCTGAGAAGGTCATGGACATAGTAGGTGATATACCCATTAGCAAGATAGATGATGATGTGATTAAAGGTCTCATTAAGACATTGGAGTCCTCTGGTGTCAAGGGTGCCACTGTCAACAGATACCTTGCCACGATCAAGACCTTACTCAGAAACATGCAACAGCCATGGGAACATATCAAGTTGAAGAAGGAGAGCAAGGGGAGGATACGTGTTGTCACCAGAAAAGAAGAATCAACGGTGGTCAACCTGCTGCGGAATACGAACCATAATAGCAGAAGGTCTCATTTCCCAGAGGTAGCAGACTTGGTAGAGGTCTTGGTGGATACTGGGTGCAGGTTGTCCGAGGTGTTGGACCTACGCTATGACGATATCAACTTTGAGACTAATCTAATCTCCATATGGATCAACAAAGCTTCGAAACCCAGAAGCATACCTATGACAAGGAGGGTAGGGACCATCTTGCAGGCCAGGAAGACCACCGGAGCAAGCAAGCCTTTTACTGTTAACCGGGACCAAGCAGAGAACGCATGGACATGGGTAAGGAAGACGATGGGGCTTTCAGGTGACAAGGAATTCGTAATGCATGCTCTGAGGCATACCACCGCTACCAGACTAATTGACAAGGGTATTGACCTCTACACGGTCAAGGAGTGGCTGGGCCATAGCACTATCCAGGTAACGGAACGGTATGCTCACCTGAACCCTGATAAACTGGTACACGCTGCCAACATGCTTGAGATATGAAGTGGTTAATATCGGTAAATAAAACAATTGCATCTTTGGGTATAAATTTGGTATAAGTTTGGTAAGAAATGCTCAGTAAAAGAGGCATATTGTTAAGGAGTATTGACGACGAGGGTAGCTAAATTGCTAGAGATATTAGTAGGTTGGAGTTGATACTTCATTCCAGCTAGTCGATCCCTGGCGCCCCAGCCAAATAAATGAAAAGGGCCAGCACTTAATGCTGGCCCTTTTCTTATATTGTCGGGTTAAAATTGCTCTTGAAATCGGGTTTTTAAACATCGCAGGCCATGCGGCAGTCCTTACAGAGTCGGAATGGGCGGAGGGCAGTATGATACTTGATCTGACAAACCTGGAAAAAGCACTTTCTCAACTTGAAAAGAGCCTGAATTATCTGAACTCCGATCTTGCCCGCAATGACAGCGATCTACGCGACCAATTCCGTGGCGCCTCCATTCAAGCCTTTGCATTTACCTATGAGCTTGCCATCAAACTGCTAAGGCGTCAGCTCGAACAGATAGTACCGAGCCCTGCTGAATTGCGGGCCATGGCCTTCATGGACCTAGTCCGTACCGGGGCTGAAGCGGGCCTCGTCGATGATGTGGCGCGTTACCGGCTTTATCGGGAAAGACGTAACCTCACGAGCCACACCTATGATGAAGAACGCGCCGAAGAAGTACTGTCGGCCCTGGAACCGTTCGTCGCCGACGTCCACCACCTTTTGACCGAACTGAAAAGGCGTAACCCCAGTGACGATGCACATTGACGTTTCCGCCTTGGATGAAGTCCTGAATATATTGCGTGCGCACGTTCCCGATCACGAAGTGTTGGCATTCGGATCCCGCGTCCACGGTCGCAATTTGAAACCCTTTTCCGATCTGGATCTGATCATAATCACTGCAAAACCGCTCGATTTGCTCCGGTTGACCGACCTTAAAGATGCCTTCACTGAGTCGGATCTCCCCTTCAAAGTAGACCTTCTCGACTGGTCCTCCGTTAATGATCGTTTTCGAAAGATTATCGAGGCGGAACATGCAGTGTTGAAGGAAGGTGTCACCGTTTCCGGATAAACAACCAATTCCCCGCACCTTCACGGCAACTCACCTTTTGAAACTAAAAACCTGGATACGGAAAGCGCTCGTCTTCGGGTATGCCTCTTGAACCCTATCTTTTCGCTCCTCGATCCCACGCCAAAAAAGAAAGGGTTAGCAGTTATGCTAACCCTTTTGATATTTTTGAAACTTATACAGAGAACCTTTCTCCTCTCTATACTGAAACGGTCATTGCGCTAATACCCTCCTCCATAGCCGCCGGAGTCGCCAGTCCCTCCGGTACCGCCCATGCCGCCAGTCGATCCACCGGTTCCGGTGCCCATAGATCCCGTTCCGGTTCCAGTACCCATTGAGCCGTCGCTTCCAGTACCCATGGATCCAGTTCCGGTTCCGGTGCCCATCGTGCCGGTGTTAGGTTCCGTGCCCGTCGTGCCGGTGCCAGAACTGCCGTTGCCGGTTCCTGTCCCGTAGTAACCTGTTCCGGTAGTTCCGCCTGTTCCTGTGCCGGTCCCATAATTGCCAACGCCGGTGCCGTAGCTATCCGAACCCGTCGCTCCTCCTGTTCCCGATCCATATGCCGTGCCTGTCGTGCCCGTGCCGTAACTGTCGTTGCTGGCTCCGGTTCCGTAGTAATCCGTTTCAGTTGTACCGCCCGTTCCGGCGCCGGTTCCGTAAGTGCCGGATCTATCGTAGCTATCTGAACGGTCGTAGCTATCTGAACCCGTCGCTCCTCCTGTTCCGGATCCAGATACTCCCGATCCGTAGTAGCTTGAACCGCTGCCATACCTGCCCAAGTCTGTTCCAGGGGTGCCCAGGTCGGTTCCATAGCTACCGGAGCGTGATCCGTAGTTGCCGAAGTCGCTTCCATAGCTATCCGAGCGTTCATATCCCGTCGACCCACCGGTAGCGCTACCCATCGTGCCGTTCACGCTTCCCTCATCGGTTCCACGCCAGCCACTCGTTTCGGATGTTGTACCACCAGTACCAACGCCTGTTGTCCCACCGGAGCCGAAATTGGTGTTGTCTGGTGTAACGGTGAAATCACTCTCGGTGCTAGTGGAAGCGCCTGTTTTAAAAGGATTGAAACCCGCAGACATGCTCGTGCCGGTAGTCAAACCCACCAGGCCAACCATAGCTACTGTTGTTAGCAGAATCCTTCTTATGGTTTTCATGTTTATACCTCCTCATTCCCTTCAGGCTCTCCGGATTTGTTGCCGCCTACCCGGTTATGCCTGCTTCCCCTGTGGATTATCTTTCCTCTTCGGGCGTGGGGGTGCTGCCACATTGGCTGCCATCTTGGGTTCCCTGTCACAAAGGCTACAGTATCCGCGACACCATAGCCTCTCATTATTAGCTCGAACCTATTGCATCAATGAAATTCACTGCTCCACACCTTTCCCATTATTATAGGTCGAGCGGTTTTTATAAACAATGTTTTTGTGTGCTAGTTCTAATGTGAAGCCCTGCGCTCCTGACTAGTACAGCGAAGTTGACGTAGATGATGCTGGTATGGTATGAGTGAGCCATCTGTAAAGCTTCCAGATGGCGTTGCCCGATCTCGGGCGGCAGACGCCATTCTCTACTAAGGCGCCTCCAGCTTAAAGCGGAGCGCTTTTTTTCTATCGGTCATTTCAGGAGAACGCACAAAAATGCAGGAACGCTTGCAAAAAATACTCTCGCAGGCCGGCATCGCTTCCCGCCGCGAGTCCGAAACTATCATCACCGACGGCAGGGTTGCCGTGAACGGCACGGTGGTTACCGAACTTGGCGCCAAGGCCGACCCGGAGACCGACTCCATCACCGTCGATGGCAAGGCCGTCACCATCGACGAGAAAAGGGTGTACGTCCTTTTGTACAAGCCGGTCGGCTACATGACCACCATGAAGGATCCGGAAGGTCGGCCGATTGTCACCGATCTGCTGACGGGGATCAAGGAGCGGGTTTATCCCATCGGACGGCTGGACTACAATACCGAGGGGTTGCTGCTTTTGACCAACGACGGGGCGCTGGCCAACACCCTGATGCACCCAAGCCACGAGGTCGACAAGGGATATCTGGTCCGAGTGAGCGGCCACGTGTCGCCTCACCAGATAAAGATGCTTTCCGAGGGGGTCAAGCTGGAAGACGGCATGACCGCGCCCGCCAAGGTGCTGCCGGTGAGCGAGAGCGAGCAGAACTGCTGGATTTCCATCACGATTCATGAGGGGCGTTACCGACAGGTGCGGCGCATGTGCGAGGCCGTGGGGCTGAGCGTGGTGCGTCTGAAGAGGGCTCGCTACGATTTCCTGGTGATCGGGGATATGAAACCGGGCGAGTTCCGGCTCCTGGAGCCGGCCGAGGTGGCGAAACTATCAAGAAAGACGGCAGCCGGCTCGGGGCGCGGACCGCGCAAGACCGGGGTGCTGGCCAAGCGCGCTCCGGTTAAGCGCCGATAACCGCAAGGTCGCCGGCGCCGCAACAAAAAAGCCACCCTGCCGGGCGGCTTTTCTTTTTCCTGAAGGCGGCGCTTGTTTCAGGCGCTCATCCTCTTTTGCGCTGGAACGTTGCTCGGCTTGGCGGACTTCATTTCTCCCCCGCCCTTGGCCGCCAACTTCGCGGCCCGCACCGCCCGCGCTTTCGCCAGGTTGTCGGCCAGCCCTTTTTCCTGGGCCATCCTGCGGCGCGCTTCCGAAAAATTCCTGGCGGTCAGCGCCTGACTGCTGGGGATGCCGAACTGCTTTCTGTATTCGCCGGGCTTCAGCCCGTGAACCTGCGCCAGATGGCGGGCCAGGGTTTTCATGCCGCTCTTGCCGCAGAGCATGCAACTCACCTGATCCGGCTGAAATGCCTTCTTCAGCGACAGGACCGGAGCTTTGGTCACGGTTTTTTCCATCCCCTCGCCAGCCTCGACATCCAACTTCTGCAAAGCGACATGCACCTTGTGCAATTCTTGAAGCAGATCCTCGCCGGTCATCTCCGTAACCGAGGCATGCGAAGAGACTATGTTGGCCGTTAATTCGATCAGTGACGATGCCATTGTTAGCTCCTCCTTTGAATGTTTTTAACTTTCTAGGATTAATTATATACCATTTAGTCGCAACGGTTTTCGGAATAAAGCGATAAAAGTTTAATATCAACAAAAAAGTTGACTGGTTAGACTGATTTCTGCTATTTTTCAGCGCTGATTGCATCGAGTTAAAAGCGGTTTCGCGATTATGAGGGTTTTTTAGAATGGCAAGAATTGAGATAGATGAGTCCAGATGCAAAGGGTGCGGGATCTGCACCATCGCCTGCCCGAAGAAGCTGATTACGCTATGCGACAAGGTCAATATCCAGGGATACACGCCGGCTGAGGCTCTCAATCAGGAGCAATGCACCGGTTGCGCTCTCTGCGCCGAAATCTGTCCTGACGTAGCCATAATTGTTTTCAAGTAGTTTCCTCCTCGAGGCATTGACGACAAAAAACCATCCGGGTTGAGCAAGCGACGCTCGGTCTATGCCATTGCGGCCGAGGCTTGTCGACGCGCCGACCTATCAGCAGCTTTTTTTTGGAGGACCACGTGTCAAAACGCCTGTTTGTAAAGGGAAACGAGGCCGCGGCCATGGGCGCCGTCGAGGCGGGATGCCGCTACTACTTCGGTTATCCGATCACGCCCCAAAGCGATATTCCTGAGTACCTGTCCCGGGAATTCCCGAAATTGTCAGGCGAATTCATCCAAGCCGAGAGCGAAGTGGCGTCGATCAACATGCTCCTTGGCGCCTCCGCCTGCGGCGTGCGCGCCATGACCTCTTCCTCCAGTCCCGGGATCTCCCTCAAGCAGGAGGGTATTTCCTATATGGCCGGCGCCGAGCTCCCCGGAGTGATCATCAACATCTCCCGCTCCGGCCCGGGCCTGGGCGGCATCGACGCCTCGCAGGCCGACTATTTCCAATCGGTCAAGGGGGGCGGGCACGGCGGTTACCACATTCCGGTGCTGGCGCCCAATTCCGTGCAGGAGATGTACGACCTCACCATGCACGCCTTCGATCTGGCCGATCTCTATCGGACGCCGGTGATGCTGCTGGGCGACTCGGTGGTGGGACAGATGAAGGAGGCGCTGGTTCCCAATCCGCGCCCGGTGCGCGATCTCCCCGAGAAGGGATGGGCCGTGCGCGGCAAGGGGGGAGCGGAGCAGCGGGTGGTCAAGTCGCTGTTTCTGGGCGACGGCGAGCTTGAGGCGCACAACTGGCGTCTGCACGCCAAGTACCAGCAGATGAAGGAAAAGGAGTGCCTGTCCGAGGAGCACGATACTGCGGACGCCGCCTTGCTGGTGACCGCCTTCGGTTCGCTGTCGAGGATCGCGCATACGGCGGTGACCATGGCCAGGGAAGCGGGGCTGAAGGTCGGACTTTTCCGCCCGATCACGCTCTTCCCCTTTCCCGAGCGGGCGCTGGCCGAGGCCGCGGGGCGCGCCGGAAAGGTCCTGGTGCTGGAGCTGAACACCGGACAGATGGTTGAGGACGTGCGCCTGTCGGTTGGAGCCGGCGTGCAGGTTTCCTTCTACGGCAGGCCGCCCGGCGCGGGTTCCCTCCCCTCGCCGGAGGAACTCTTCGAGGTGATAAAGAAGCACTACGTCCAGGCGCCGAACTAGGTCCAAGAGGGATTAATCGCATGCAACAGGTTTTTAAAAGGCCGCAGAGCCTCAAGGATGTTCAGACCCACTTTTGTCCCGGCTGCAATCACGGCACCATCCATCGGCTGGTGGCGGACGCCCTGGACCTGTTCGGAGTGCAGCAAACCACCATCGGCGTCGCTTCGGTCGGCTGTTCGGTGTTTCTCTACGGCTACTTCGACGTCGACGTGGTCGAGGCCCCCCACGGCCGCGCGCCCGCCGTCGCCACCGGCGTCAAGCGGGCCAGGCCGGACCGTTTCGTCTTCACCTATCAGGGAGACGGCGACTTGGCCGCCATCGGCACCTCCGAGATCATCCACGCCGCCAACCGCGGCGAGGACATCACGGTGATCTTCGTCAACAACACCACCTACGGCATGACCGGCGGGCAGATGGCGCCGACCACGCTGGTGGGGCAGAAGACTTCCACCTCGCCCTACGGCCGGAACAAGGCCAAGGACGGCTCGCCCATCAGGATGGCCGAATTGCTGGCTCAGTTGGGGGGCGTCGCCTTCTCCGCCAGGGTGGCGGTGGACTCGCCCAAACACCTGATGGACGCCAAAAAGCAAATCAGGGAGGCGTTCCGTTTTCAAGTCGAAGGGAAGGGCTTCTCCTTCGTGGAGGTGCTCTCCTCCTGCCCGACCAACTGGGGCGTCACTCCGCTGGAGGGGAACGCGCGGGTCGGGGCGGAGATGATCCCCTACTTCCCGCTGGGCATTTTCAAGAACCAGGGAAATCCTTAGAACCCGTTCTACGTTTTACGTTTTACGTTTTACGTTTTGGACCCGGCCCGACGCCGGCGGTTTTGGGCGCAGCATCATGCGGTAACTAATAAGAACGAGCTACTTTTTTTAGCGTTGAACGTCGAACGTCGAACGTTGAACGTTGAACGTTGAACGGATTTTACGGGGGTCAGATGCGATACGATGTGGTGATAGCGGGCTTTGGCGGCCAAGGCGTGCTCTTGGCAGGAAACCTCCTTTCCTATGCCGCCTTGGAGGAAGGGAAGAACGTCAGCTACTATCCCTCCTACGGCGTTGAAAAAAGAGGGGGCTCGGCCACCTGCACCATCGTGATAGCCGACGGCGCGGTCGGTTCTCCGGTCGTTGGACACCCGTCGATGCTGGTCGTTTTGAACCAGGCGTCGCTCGACCGTTTCGGCGCGTCGGTGCGCACGGGCGGCGTCTGCATCATCAACTCGTCGCTGGTCGATGTGGCGACCCTGGACCGTAAAGACGTCAAGATCGTGCCGGTCCCCATGAACGAGATCGCTTTGGGACTCGGCGACCCGAGGATGGTCAACATGGTGGCCCTGGGCGCCTACGTGGCGCTGAGCGGCGCGGTGGAATTCGCCTCCTTGGCCGGCGCGTTGAAGGAAGCCCTTCCCGAGAGGAACCACCGCTTCATTCCGGCCAATGTTAAGGCCATAGAGGCCGGCGCCGAGATCGCCCTGGGGAAAAAAGCTTGACATTCGCGAAGGCGATCTGTTATTAAGTCTATCTGCCGATGTTGGGGTGTCGCCAAGCGGTACGGCAACGGACTCTGACTCCGTCATCCGAGGTTCGAATCCTCGCACCCCAGCCAATTTACAAAAAGCAGCACGACCCATAGAGCAGGTCGACGGCGGCTGATAACAGCCGGCTTCAACCTTCTCAGGTCCCATCGTCTAGTGGTTAGGACACCGGCCTTTCACGTCGGTAACAGGGGTTCAAGTCCCCTTGGGATCACCATTAAAAACAGCGCCTACGCAGGCGCTGTTTTTTTTTCTGCCGTGGCCGGTCGATTTGCATCGCCAATGAATTACATCTTGCTTATCTACTAATGTTCAAATAGGCTAGACGCAACGTTTAGCGCGGGTGCAGGGGGAATCGATGCTGGCAGCAGAAGCGAGGTCGGACGTAGGGGGAGGCGGCGGAAAGCCGACTGTGCAGTTTGGGACTCGGTTTGCGCCTGGATCTGGCGGGAGGAGGGGCGCAGGGAGGCTCTTTGCTCTGTTAGGGGCCTTGCTGTTGCCGCTTTGCGGTCAGCTCTCCTCGGCGGCCGATGCGGCGGACAACGTTTTCGCCAGCGGGGCCGCCGTCAAGCAGGAGTTCACGCGGCTGGCGGACGAAGGCAAGCTCTTGGTGACCGCGCCGGTCGATCCTTATTTAATAGAGAGCGCCGCGGTTGCCGGAGCCTTTGCTCTCACCTATGTTTTCGACCGCGATATCAGGTCGGATCTGGCCGGCTCGCATAGCGGCGCGCTCAAAGGCCTCACCGACATCGGCAGCTTCGCCGGCAATCCCTATCTGCATCTGGGCGCCGTCGCCCTGCTTTACGGCGCGGGCGTCGCGGCCGATTCGCCGCGGGCACTTAGGCTTGGCGAGGAATTGGGCGAGGCGCTTGTGTTGGCCGACGGGGCCACCCTGGTGCTGAAACAGGCTGTTGGTCGGGGACGGCCGGCGACCGGCGACGACAATTCGCGCTACCGCCCCTTCCAGTTCAAGACCGACTACGATTCGCTCTCCTCCATGCACACCGCAAGCTCCTTTGCCATCGCCCACGTGCTTGCTTCCAAGACACAAAGCCTCCCGGTGAAGATCCTTTGCTACGCGGCCGCCGGTTTTGTCGGTTTCTCCCGTCTCTATCAAGACAAACACTGGGCAAGCGATGTGATCGTCGGCGCCGCCATCGGCGAACTGGCCGGCGATTCCGTCACCAGATATTACGCCCTGCGCAAGGGCGGCTTGGCCCTCGCCCCGCTTTACATCGACGGCACCCCCGCCCTCGCCCTGACGGGAAGGTTTTAAACCGCGTTCAACGTTCTACGTTCGACGTTGAAAGCGTTGCGAAGGCGGGAATGGACGCGGCAGCAGCAGTGGCAAGGGAACGTTGAACGGAACCTTGAATTGATCCTTGAACGTAGAACGTAGAACGAGTTTCAAAAGGAGCCTGGCATGCTTGACGCAGTCGTATTCGATTTTGACGGCATCATCGTCGACACCGAACCGCTTCATTACAAGGCCTTTCAGCAACTGCTGGCGCCGCTTGGTCTTGGCTACTCATGGGAACAGTACCTGGAGTGCTACCTTGGGTTCGACGACAGGGACGCCTTTCGGGAGGCTTTCCGCGCCGGCGCACGACCCCTTTCCGACCAGGAACTGCGAGCGTTGATGGACGCCAAGGCCGGCGCCTTTCAGGAAATCGTCTCCGTCGGCGTGTCTCCCTACCCGGGGGTGGTCGAACTGATCCGCTCCATCTCGGGCACTCTGCCGCTTGCCCTTT
Organism: uncultured Geobacter sp.; assembly: GCA_903925075.1. Lineage (GTDB taxonomy): Bacteria > Desulfobacterota > Desulfuromonadia > Geobacterales > Geobacteraceae > Geomonas. Next base: position 3,808 of record CAIYDQ010000133.1, on the reverse strand, counting down.
GCAGCGGCGCCCTGCGCAGCGATATCGACCCGATCCTAGGCCAGCTCGGTCTGGTCGGCGCCTTCGACGCGCTGGTGACCGCGGACGAGGTGGCGGCCAGCAAGCCGGACCCGGAGAGTTATCGCCTTGCCGTGCAGCGGCTCCAGGAGATCTTCCCAGGTCGGATCCATGCCGCGGCCTCCCTGGCCATCGAGGATACCCCCGCCGGGATCGCCTCCGCTACCGGCGCTGGACTCAAGGTGCTGGCGGTCACCAACAGCTATCCGCAAGAGAGGCTGACGGGGGCGCTCCGGGTGGTTAATTCTCTGGCCGGCATCGACCTGGAGGCGCTTCACCTCCTCCCGTGACGGCCGCCATGCAGAGCTCCACGCAGAAAAGAACGCACCCGGACAACCTGCCCGCCACCGCCATCGAAGGCGTCCTTCCCGAGCTGTTGGCGGCGCTGGAGCGCGGCAACGTAGCCGTGCTGCAAGCGCCTCCCGGCGCCGGCAAAACCACCCGGATACCGTTGGCGCTGCTGAACGCCCCCTTCCTCAAGCAGGGGAGGATCGTCATGTTGGAGCCGCGACGGCTGGCCGCCGTCAACGCGGCGCGCTTCATGGCGTACTGTCTGGGCGAGGAGGTCGGCAGGCGCATAGGCTACAGCATCCGTTTCGAGCGCAAGGTCTCCTCCGCCACGCGCATCGAGGTGGTGACCGAAGGCATCCTCGCCCGGCGCCTGCAAAGCGACCCGCTGCTTGAGGGAGTGGGGGCGGTGATTTTCGACGAGTTCCACGAACGAAGCCTCACCTGCGATCTCTCCCTCGCGCTTTGCCGCGACGTGCAGCAGGGGTTGCGCGAGGACCTGCGCATACTGGTCATGTCCGCCACGCTCGACGCCGAGCCGGTGGCGAAGCTTCTGGGCGGCGCGCCGCTTATCACCAGCGCCGGGAGGCAATTCCCGGTCGAGCTGCGCTACCTGAAGGCGGAACCCTCGGGGAGGCTGCCCGAAATCGCTTGCGCCGCCGTGCTGAAAGCCGTGGCCGAGACCGGCGGCGATATCCTGGTCTTTCTCCCCGGCGCCGGCGAGATCAGGCGCTGCGAAAGGGTTCTCAAGGAGAGGCTCGGGGCGGAGATCATGGTGGCCGTGCTCTACGGGGATCTCCCCTTCGCGGCCCAGGAGCAGGCCATACTCCCGGCGGCGAAAAGAAAGGTGGTGCTCGCTACCAACATCGCCGAGACCAGCCTCACCATCGAGGGGGTGCGGGTGGTGGTGGACACGGGCTTCTCCAGGCAATTGCGCTTCGATCCCTCTACCGGCTTGAACCGGCTGGAGACCCTGCGCATTTCGGCGGCGTCCGCGGAACAGCGCGCCGGGCGGGCCGGCCGGGTCGCGCCGGGGGTCTGCTACCGTCTGTGGACCGAACACACCCACCGCACGCTGATTCCGTTCACTCCTCCGGAGATTCGCGTTTCCGACCTCACTCCCTTGGCGCTCGACTTGGCGCTTTGGGGGGTGGATAACCCCGCCTCGCTGAGTTTCCTGGATGCCCCGCCCCCCGCTCATCTGGCCGAGGGGAGGGCGCTTCTTGCCAAACTCGGCGCCTTGAACCCCCGCGGCGCCATTACCGAGCTGGGCAAAAAAATGGCGAGACTTCCCATGCACCCGCGGCTTTCGGCCATGCTGGCGGCGGCGGACGCGATGGGGGAGGGGGCGCTTGCCTGCACGCTCGCCGCTATTCTTTCCGAGCGCGACATCCTGCCGCGAGGCACCGGGAGCCTCTCGGAAAGCGATCTGCTCGACCGCCTGGAGGCCTTGTCGGAGCGGCTGGACCCGCAGGGATGCCGGATTGTCGAAAGGCTGGCCGGCTATTATCAGAAGGCGCTGGGCGTTTCCGGGGACGGGGCGCGCGGGGAATCCGCGCTGATCGGCGAGTTGTTGATGACCGCTTATCCGGACCGGGTGGCGCGCGAGCGCAGCCCCGGCTCCGGGCGCTACCTGATGGCCAACGGCAGCGGCGCCCGCCTGTCGGCGCGCAGCAACCTCAGGGCTCAGCCCTTCGTCGTTGCCGTGGAGGTGGAAGGGGGCGACGCCGAGGGCGAAATCCATTTGGCAAGCGCGGTAACGCTGGAGGCCGTGCGGTCCGTCTGCGCCGCGGCCATCACCAAGGGCAAGAGGGTGTTTTGGGACGAACGCGAGGGGAGGGTGGTTGCTCGCGAGGAGGAACGGCTCGGGGCGATCCTGCTCGCCGAGCGCTCCGCCACCCCGACCAAGGAGGAGATCGGCTCTGCCCTGCTCAAAGGCATCCTCTCCGGCCCCGGCCTTGACGGACTTAATTGGAGCGACGAGGCTCGGGAGTTCCGCAACCGAGTGACCTTCCTGGCGCGCGTGCTCCCCGAGGAGCGGCTGCCGGATCTCTCGGATTCGGGTCTCGCCGCGGACCTGGAGCACTGGCTCTTGCCCCATCTGGGCGGAGTCCGGACCCTGGCCCAACTGGGCCGGGTCGATCTGTTGCCTGCGCTTAAAGGGATGCTGACTTGGCGCGAGCAGAAGCTGATCGACGACGGGGCGCCGACTCACCTGAAGGTGCCGAGCGGCTCGCGCGTGCAGTTGAGCTATCCGGCCGACGGCGTGCCGTTTCTTGCCGTCAAGCTCCAGGAGATGTTCGGGCTTGCCGAGACGCCGCGGGTGGCGTTCGGCAGGGTTCCGGTGCTTATCCATCTGCTCTCGCCGGCGCGCCGGCCCATCCAGGTGACCGCCGACCTGCGCAGCTTCTGGAACGGCGCGTATCGGGAGGTGTGCAAGGAGCTGAAGGGGCGCTATCCCCGGCACCCCTGGCCCGACGATCCTTGGGAGGCGCAGGCCACCCGGCATGTCAAAAAGAGGATGTGAGCGGGGGGCTAAGGGTGAAGGGTGAAGGGTGAAGGGTGAAGGGTGAAGGGCGAAGGGCGAAGGGCGAAAAACGGAACTACCTGTTGTTGGTGAAAACGATGGAACCGTCGCTGTGCAGATAGCTCCTGATGCCGCCGCTCACCTCGGGGATGCCGGCTCCGTTTCGCAGGTAGGCCTCGGTCACGTTGCTGCCATGATTCCACAATTCAAAGTGCAGGTGCGGACCCGTTGATCTGCCGGTGGAGCCGGAGTGGGCCACGGTTTGTCCCGCCTCCACTCGGTCCCCTTCTTTCACCTCCAGCCTTGAATTATGACCGTAGAGCGAGAGCATGCCGTTGCCATGATCGATCGTCACCAGATTGCCGTACCCGCCGTGCCAGGCGCTCTGCGCCACCCTCCCGGCCGCGATCGCCTTGACGCTGGTGCCGGTCGGCACTGCGATATCGACGCCGTTGTGATGCCTGACTGCGCCGTCGATCGGGTCGTGGCGCCAACCGACATTGGAGGTGACGGTGCCCTGCACCGGCAACTGGATCCCCTTCGCCGAAAACGACGGCTCACTCTTTGGCGACGCCTCACTCTTCGGCGACGCTTTGGACTCCCTTTTCGCTGCAGTCGGCGGATTTTCTCGCAGCATCCTGACCGCCCTCTTTCCGGTCGGCGTGTTGGTGAAAACTTCCACTCCGTCGTCGCCCTGATAGCGATAGAAATCTCCGTGCGCCTGCGCCGCGAGCAGCAGGCACAAGGCCGCTTGCCGGATCAGTAGCCCGGATAAGCCGTGTTTGCGGCTGCTCGTCGTCGCTGCCTTTGTTGATGCAGTCGCAAATTCTCGATTCTCATTTTTGAGGAATCTGGTTACTTCTCTCTGGCTCCCGAACCAAAATGCCAATGTAGGGCAAATGGGAGCCGATATTTTTGCTTAAACTGTTCCTTGGC
>CAIYDQ010000132.1 GCA_903925075.1 uncultured Geobacter sp. | reverse complement strand
CGCTCCGCAGATCGCAACTTCCCGACGCGAGTTGCCACCGACGCTCCGCAGATCGCAACTTCCCGGCGCGAGTTGCCACCGACGCTCCGCGAATCGCATCTTCCGGCTGAAAGATGCCACCGACGCTCCGAAGATCACATCTTCCCGATGAATTGACGCTCGTAGGTTCAGGAGAAGGGATTTTCCCAAACTGAATGTCGACTTCCTTATGGTTCTAACCAAAGTGGACAGGTGAATGAGGCAAGTTTTGCGGCAAGAGTGCTGTTCTGAAGGTGGAGAAAGGAAAGGCCGGCCGCGTTAAGCTGGAAAAGCTTCACGGGCCGGCCTTGTATGTCGGATACGATTACAGATCGACAGACGGAGAGCATCTCAGATCAACGTAGCGGAGCCACCGAGATCATCTGGCGCTTGAAATTGGTGATCGATATAAGATAAATGACCTAAGCCGTCAAGCCCGATGTCTTTGTTATGCTATTGGACGGACAATTGGCTTCGGTTTCCCCATCAGGTCGGATATTTTTTTTCAGTGCTATCGCCTCAATGCCATTCCATTCTTCAAAGCTTGCCTTTACCAGTAGGCAACACGGCCCCCCCTTTGCAAATCCCCCTCGATCCGGCCTGATCCCCCTTTGCTAAGGGGGAAGACCTGCTGTTTCAAATCTTTTACTGCGACACCCCCATGGGGAAGAGCTCGTGGAAGAGATACCCTGCGGCATGAGTAGGGAAGCCGATACGTACGGGCCCTTTTGGCATATTTGTTACCAAGAGTCCTTCGGCGAGGAGCTGCGGAAGGATGTCTTTTCCCGTGCGAGGCGACCCGCACGCGGCGGCCGCGTCACCGCGACTCATTTCACCCCTCAGCAAGACCTCCTGAAGGATTTTGGCAGCCGGCAGCTTTATCGACGGATATTTTTCAGTAGGCGCCGGAATTATCTTTTCCGCTCGCAACTTCACATAGCCCTCTATTCTCCCCAGAAGCTCATCGAGCCTAAGCATCGACGTCATGTACTGAACCTGGTCGAGACAGGTCTTAAGGAAAAATTCGCAGAAGTGAATCATCCCTTCATTTGAGAGGGGGCCGCGTCCATCAAGGTCATTCCGTTTCGGCATGTCGGCTATAGCCAATGCCTGCATGTATTGAGCCTTTCCCCGCGCCAACCCTCGGCTCACGGTCCACATCCCGTACCCTGGCATAATTGCCCGCAGGTAGGTATCGGTGATCAGGCGAGCGACGCGCCCGTTGCCATCGAGGAACGGATGGATCCAGGCGAGCCTGTGGTGAGACGCAGCCGCGGCAATGATCGGCTTTAAGCCTCGCAGTGATGCCCTGCGGTAAGTTTCGTGGAAACGAGTGAGAAATGATTCCAGAGAATCGTGCTCCGGGGGCACATGCCCTCCCACCGCCGCGTCGCGTTTGCGAAACTCTCCCGGGACAACCCTCAGCCGCTCCCCCGTATCAGGGTTCTGGACCCAGCATAGCTCTTCAGGTAGCCTGAGGTAGAACATTTCGTGGACCCACGACATTATTCCAGGGTCGCACGGCTCAAGATCGGGGACCTGCCGCAATCTCTCCTCAAGCGCCTTCTGGCACTCGATGTGCGCGATACTTTCTAGCTGAAGGTTCCGCTTGAAAGAATCTTCCGCGTAGTTTTCACGCATGGCCTTTTCGATGTCGATAGGATGGGTGCTGTTGCCTTCGATGAGGTTCGAGTAGTAGCTGTTGATGAGGCGAGTTAGCTCGATGACGGCCGGTTGCGAGCCGGGATGAAGCATCCCGGAGAGGACAGCCGATTGAGTCTGCAGTTGGAGCGCCAAGTCCTCCAAAGCCCCGACCTTCGGCCCTTGCGGAAAAACCGGTTCCATTTGTGTTGGGATACTAGCCATTCGGCCATATTAAAGATTATATACATAACTGTCAAGTCATTATGATGTTGAGTTTTTTTGATCATGCTACCTGCCAACTAGGCCGCATTTTGTCGATATTAATGGCGATCTTATGTACCTACTCTTTCTTCTTCGGACGAAGCGTCGAAGGTGTAACTGATGGAGTATCCGCCTCGGCTTCCTGCCGAGAAAAGCCGTCAGCCGGATATGGTAGTGGCGTTCGCTACGATTGCCCCGCTACCCTCCTTTGCCTAAAAGGCGTATGGGACGGCGTATGGGACCAATTATTAATTTACTTTACTGACAAGTCTGGGCAGAGTTTACAATCGGGTAGCCGGGGGTTCTCCCACCAGTCCCCAAACCACCTGGCATAAATCCGCGCAGCGTATGAAAGACACCAATTCTGATCCGTGTGTCGTCAAGGCTGTCGCCTGACTTTACGATATGCCGCATTCACCCTGAGAGCCGGCCGGCCGGCGTGGTGAGCCGACGGTTGGACTTGTGGTTCTTGACCGCGATGGCCAGCGCCTTTTCCTCGCCGATCACCACCACCAGTTTCTTGCCGCGGGTGACCGCGGTGTAGATCAGGTTTCTCTCCAGCATGGTGTAGTGCTGCATGGCCAGCGGTCCCCCTCGCCGCATCCCCCTCGCCGTCGTTTCTGGAGCCCACCTTGGGGTTACTTCAGGTCCTTGAGCATTTGCTTAACAACAGGGCGAACGATGGGGCTGTCATTGATAGCGGAAAGGATTTTGGACTTCAGGTCGGAGGGAATTGTGGGAAGGCGTAAGGCGAAACCATGTTGTGGATCACATTTAAAACATCCCAGTGATCATGTTGCGGACGGTATCAAGACGCTCCTTCGAGACGCTGAAACAGTCGTCATCGATAACGGAAATAAGTTCCTCGGGTTCCAGACGGACACGTCCGACACACTTGCCCTCGAAAAGATGAGCATATTGTTTCCATTCAGGATAGCGGTGGGTGTAATTTTTCAGCTGAGTCCCTGTCATTTTACCGAACTTTGCCATCACAAAATCAAGGGCTTCTTTGTCAGTTTCAGCTAGATGATCATAGTCAACTGTAGTTTTGCTGGCAAAAAAATCATCACCTGACTTTTTAACCAATTTTTTGAGGTATTTGAATTCAGTAGCAAGAACATCCTTGTCAAAAGACAGTACGTCCTTGACAGTAGTACCTACTGGGCCGAATTCCATAGCATAATAATCGTCATTAGTTACAGTACGACCATACTTAAGAAGGTGGTATTTATCCGCAAGGTACACCAGCTTTATCAGTTTGATTTTACCCATACGCTTGGATTTGCTAAGTAGATAGTGAAATGCTTGAATTATTACAGTTGCTTCGATCATGAAATGCTCGTATTGCTCGTAGTCGCGTGGCTCGATTGGCCCGCAATTTGCGGAACATTAGCATGCTTGTTGTGAGGTGTCAATTTGCTTATGCTGTGGCTAGGTTATCTTCACCCCGAGAGCCGGCCGGCCAGCTTGGTGAGCCGGCGGTGGGACTTGTGGTTCTTGACCGCGATGGCCAGCGCTTTTTCCTCGCCGATCACCACCACCAGTTTCTTGCCGCGGGTGACCGCGGTGTAGATCAGGTTTCTCTCCAGCATGGTGTAGTGCTGCATGGCCAGCGGTATCACCACCGCGCTGTACTCCGACCCCTGGCTCTTGTGGATGCTGGTCGCGTAGGCGAGGCTCAATTCGTCCAACTCGCCGAACTCGTAGGAAACCTGCCGGTCGTCGAACTGCACGCCGAGCGTCCCCTGGTCGAGGTCTATCTCCACGATGCTGCCGATGTCCCCGTTGAACACTTCCTTCTCGTAGTTGTTGACCGTCTGGATCACCTTGTCGCCGGGCGCGAAGCTGGTGCCGAAACGGGTGATTTTCGGCTCGGCGGAGCCGTTCAACGCCGCCTGCAGCTCGACGTTCAGGGAACGCGCTCCCAACCCTCCCCTGTTCATCGGCGTCAGCACCTGGATGTCGCGCACCGGATGCAGGCCGAAACGCTTGGGGATACGCTCGGTGATCACCTGCAAAAGCTTGCCGTGGATGTCCTCGGGGGTGGCGGCGGGGATGAAGTAGAAATCGACCAGGCCTTCGGCCGGCTCCTTGAGCGGCAATTCGCCGCGGTTGATGCGGTGCGCGTTGACGATGATCCTGGAACCGGCGGCCTGCCGGAAAATCTCGGTGAGCCGGACGGTGGCGATGGCGCCGGAGTCGATGATGTCGGCGAGGACGCAACCGGGTCCGACCGAGGGGAGCTGGTCCACGTCGCCGACGATCACCAGCGCGGCCCGGTCGGGGACGGCCGGCAGGAGCTTGTTCATCAGCACCACGTCGACCATGGAGGCTTCGTCGATCACCAGCAGATCGGTGTCGAGGGGGTTGTCCTTGCCGCGCTTGAAGCCGAAGCTCTGCGGATCGAACTCCAGCAGCCGATGGATGGTCTTCGCCTCCAGGCCGGTCGATTCGGTGAGCCTTTTGGCGGCCCTGCCGGTCGGGGCGCAGAGGGTGACCCGGAGATGGCTGGCTCGGATGATGCCGAGGATGGAGTTGACCAGCGTGGTCTTGCCGACCCCCGGCCCGCCGGTGATCACCACCACCTTGTTGTCCAAGGCGGTGCCGACCGCGGCGCGCTGCGAGGCGGAGAGGGTAAGGCCGGTTTGTCCCTCCACCCAGGGAATTGCCTTTTCGGCGACGATCGTGCCCCAGGGGGGCGCGCCCAGCGCGAGCCGGGACAGGCTGGAGGCGACGCCGACTTCGGCCCGGTAGAGCGAGGCGAGGAAAAGGCAGGGCGTGCCGGCGATCTCGTCGGGGATCAGGTTCTCCCCGGCTATCTCCGCCTCGATGGCGGTCTCTATGGTCGGTTGCGGGATCTCCAGCAGGCTGGCCGCGCTCTCGGCAAGGGCCGTTCTCGCGGCCGCGCAGTGCCCGCTTGACGACATCTCCTGCAAGACGTGTCTCACCCCGGCTTGGGCGCGCATCGGGGAGTCCGGCGCGACGCCGAGCTTGGCGGCCAAGGCGTCGGCGGTCTTGAAGCCGATGCCGTGGATGTCGAGGGCCAACCGGTAGGGATTCTCGGTGACCTTGAGGATCGCCTCGTTGCCGTAGCTCTTGTAGATGCGCACGGCGCGGGCGGTTCCCAGGCCGTGGGACTGCAGGAAGATCATGATCTCGCGGATGGCTTTTTGCTCGACCCAGGCGTTGGCCACCATCTCCATCCGTTTGCGGCCGATGCCGGGGAGTTCCAGCAAACGCTGCGGGCTCTGCTCGATGACCGAAAAAACCTCCTCGCGGAAGGCGTGCACCAGCGCCTTGGCGAAATGAGGGCCGATCCCCTTCACCATCCCCGAGCCCAGATATTTCTCGATCCCCTCCAGCGTGGTCGGCGGGACCACCTTCAGATGCAACGCCTTGAACTGCATGCCGTGGGTCCGGTCGTTTTGCCAGGAGCCGGTGCACTCCAGGAACTCGCCGGGGGTAACCGACGCGGCGCAACCGGTCACCGTCACCAGTTCGCGGTGCCCGGACGCCTTCACCCGCAGCACGCAAAAACCGGACTCCTCGCTGTGGAAGGTGACCCGCTCCAAGGAACCGGAAAGTCTCTCCACCGGGGCGTCTGCGCCGTGTCTCTCTTTCATGGCCACTCGAATTGGTTCAGCGTTAACGCCCCCCGGAGGAAAGCACGATCTCGAAGATCTGCCCTCCTTTCGACATACGGACCCGATTTTCCCTGATTTCCACTACGCGCGCGCCTGCGACTTCGGCGCCCTCTCCTACCAGAGAACCGTTCAGCACGGCTCGGCGCAGGCTGCGCTCGTCCTGCCAGGCGATGCCGGAAACCGCTATCTCCGGCAGCGTCACCAGTTCCTCGGCCGCCTCCCGATGCTGCTGCTGCGGCTGCATCGTCTCAACGCGCTCGGGCGCGACCGCGGCAGCTGCCGCGGACTTCCGGCTGCGCCGGGCATCGGCGCCCCGCGTCGGGACTGTGTCGGCAACCGGGCGGCTCGCCGGCGCCGCAATCGCGGAGGCCGGCGGCAGGAGAGGCACCGGCGCAGGCGCGGCTGTCTGGCTGGGCATGGCGG
>CAIYDQ010000131.1 GCA_903925075.1 uncultured Geobacter sp. | reverse complement strand
TAACCCATGTCAAAGCACAAGGCTGAACCGATATCCATGTTCGACAAGCGGATCATGGGACCCGCCCTGATCGATTCCTTTAAGAAGCTCGACCCGAGGGAGCTCTGGCGCAACCCGGTCATGCTCTGCGTCGAGATCGCCAGTGTCATCACCGCCGTCACCTTTATCATGTCGCTCACCGGCGCCAACAAGGAGCCTGCCTGGTTCACCGGCACCGTCTCCGTCTGGCTCTGGCTCACGGTCATCTTCGCCACCTTCGCAGAGGCCCTGGCCGAGGGACGCGGCAAGGCGCGCGCGGCATCGCTTCGCAAGTCCCGGACCGACGTTACGGCCAAGAAGCTCTCCAAGCCGGATTTCAAGAGCGCCTTTACCACCGTCGGCGCCAGCCAGCTGCGCAAGGGGGATCTCATCCTGGTGGAGGCCGGCGATACCATCGCCGGAGACGGGGACGTCGTAGCGGGTGCTGCGATGGTGAACGAGTCGGCTGTGACCGGCGAATCCGCCCCGGTGGTGCGCGAGTCCGGCGGGGATCGAAGCGCGGTCACCGGCGGCACCGAGGTGATCGCCAGTTCCATCATCGTGAAGATCACGGCCAATCCCGGCGAGACCTTCCTGGACCGCATGATCGCGCTCATCGAAGGGGCGAAGAGACGCAAGACCCCCAACGAGATCGCGCTGGAAGTGCTCCTGATCGCGTTGACGGTGGTATTCCTGCTGGTATGTATAAACATCAGCCCGCTCTCCATCTACAGCGTGAAGGCGGCGGGTCATGGCATACCGGTATCGCTCACCATCCTGGTGGCACTCTTCGTCTGCCTGGCGCCCACCACCATCGCGGCCCTGCTCCCCGCCATCGGCATCGCCGGAATGGACCGACTCTTCCAGAAGAATGTGATCGCCCTCTCGGGCCGCGCCATCGAGGCGGCGGGTGACGTGAACGTGCTGCTCCTCGACAAAACCGGCACCATAACGCTTGGCAACCGCGAGGCGGTGGAGTTCGTCCCGGTTGGGGGGCACACCGAGAAGGAGCTGGCGCAAGCCGCGCTGATGGCGTCTCTATCCGACGAAACCCCCGAAGGTCGCTCGGTCGTGATGCTGGCCAAGAAGAAGCACGGTCTTACGATGGAGAAGCTGCCGGCCGACGCGCAGAACATCGCCTTTTCCGCCGAAACCCGTCTTTCCGGGGTCGATACGGGTGGCAAAAAGTACCGAAAAGGCGCCTCCGACTCGACGATTGCCTTCGTGAAAACCCTGGGCACCGGCGCCCTTCCGGCTAACCTTTCGGACGCGGTGGACAAGATCGCCCGCAGCGGAGCTACGCCGCTGGTGGTATCCTGTGACGCCGAGATCTTCGGAGTTATCAACCTGAAGGACATCGTGAAGGCGGGTATCCAGGAGCGCTTCCTGCAACTGCGCAGCATGGGGATCAAGACCGTCATGATCACCGGCGACAATCCGCTCACCGCGGCGGCCATCGCCGCCGAGGCGCAGGTTGACGACTTCCTGGCCCAGGCGAAGCCGGAGGACAAGCTGAAGCTCATCAAGGAGTACCAGGATGCAGGCTTCATGGTGGCGATGACCGGCGACGGCACCACCGACGCCCCGGCGCTGGCCCAGGCCGACGTGGCGGTCGCCATGAACACCGGC
>CAIYDQ010000130.1 GCA_903925075.1 uncultured Geobacter sp. | reverse complement strand
ATTTCTTCAAAAAGGTCAAGGGGGTAACGGTCAGGATCAATACCGACGTGACCGGGATTGACCGTGCCACCAAGGTCGTCCAACTTCTCGATAGGACGACGACCCGGGAATCCCGCCTGGAGTATGACCGCCTGATTCTTGCCACAGGGAGTTCACCGTTCATCCCTAAGGTCAGTAACGTTGACCTGCGCGGCATTCTGACCGTCAAATCCATCGAAGATGCGGAACTGCTGAAGAACAGCGCAATCTCCGGCTCCGCAGCCTGTATCGTCGGCGGCGGGCTGATCGGCCTGGAAACCGCGGAGGCGCTGCAGCAAAAGGGTATGCGGGTGACGGTGGTCGAAATGCGCGATCAGCTCCTGCCCGGAGTGCTGGATCCCGAGATGGCGTTTCTCGTTGAAAAGCAGATCAAGCAGCAGGGCGTGACGGTGATGACCGGCTGCAGGGTAACAGGTTTTGGTGGAGAGTCCCGGGTAGAGAAGGTATTCATTGGCGATATGGAACTGCAGGCCGATCTGGTTGTCCTTGCCCCCGGCGTCACCCCCAACGTCGCGCTGGCCCAGGCCGCCGGCCTCGAGATCGGCATAACCGGAGCAATCGCGGTCGACAATAGGCTTTGCACCAACGATCCGGACATCTATGCCTGCGGCGACTGCTGCGAAACCACTCACCTCCTCACCGGGGAAAAGGTTCACATCCCCCTCGGCAGCACGGCCAACAAACAGGGGCGCGTCGCCGGGATCAACGCGGCCGGTGGAGAGGCATCCTTTGCCGGCGTCATCGGCACCAGCATCCTCAGGGTGTTCAATATCAACGCCGGCAAGACCGGACTGAGCGAAGCCGAAGCTAAGGCGCATGGGTACACCATTGAGGTGGTTCTGTCGCCGGCCCACGACAAGGCGCACTTTTTCCCCGGAGCAAAGCCGATTGTCCTTAAGCTGATCGCAGAAAGGCCTTCGGGAAGGCTCCTCGGTCTGCAGGCGGTCGGTGAAGGTGCCGTGGACAAACGGCTGGATGCCGCGGCGACCGCCCTCACCTTTGGCGCGACCGCTGAGCAACTCTCTCAGGTGGATCTCGCCTATGCGCCTCCCTATTCCGCGGCCATGGATAATCTCATTGTGGCGGCGGACATCCTCAAAAACAAACTGGCCGGCCACGCCAGGGGAATCTCGCCACACGACGTGAAACGCAAATTCGATGAGGAAGACGACTTCATCCTGCTTGATGTGCGCTCCCCTGCAGAACATGGCGAGGTCGGCATCGATGGGGCGAAGCTGGTCCCGTTGGGGATGTTGCGGGAAAGGCTGGAGGAGTTGCCCAAGGACAAGGAGATCATCACCTTCTGCAAAATCAGCCTGAGGGGTTACGAGGCCCAGAAGATTCTCGACGCGGCCGGCTTTCAGAACACGAAGTTCATGGATGGCGGCATTCTCGCTTGGCCCTACCCTCTTCGAGGTGCCACAACGGACACCAAGCAATGACACTACGCACCCTGCAACACCCTCTCTTTTGTTGCCCGCTCCTGGCGCCAGCCAAACTCTGGTGTGGGTTGAGACCACCCTGAGCAAAGGGAGAACAACAGCCAAATATATCAAACAGGAGGTACGTATATGATAAAGAGTTTCTTGATCGTGGCGACAGGCCTCATATTGAGTTCCACAACCGTGTTTGCTCTAACTTCAGAGGAACAACGCGTCATCCAAAAGACAGCAGATACTTATCTCAGCACCCTGCCCGCAGGTGAGTATCATATCCTGGCGGAAAAACTCTTGGAACGTATCAACTCGGGACAGAAGGATTTCGTTATTGTGGATGTTAGAGCCCCTAAGGACAAGAACTACGATCTGGGACACATCCCCGGAGCAATTCCTATTGCCTTTAAGGACGCAGCCAAAGCAGAAAGTCTGGCTAAGCTCCCGATGGACAAGGACATCATCGTGTATTGCAACACGGGACATGAGGAGAACAAGGTACTGACTGTCCTGAGGATGCTCGGTTACCGTGCATACGGACTTAAGTGGGGTTACATGTCATGGAAAACGACAATCCCCACAGGCCTGACTTTGAAGGCTATCGAGGGATCTATACTTAATAATTACCCTATTGAAAAATAGCATCAAAATCGCGCCTACCCAAAAATCGCTCGATTCCATCACAGTTGCTTATTTTCGACTGGAAAGTAACGATGGCGCGGGTAAAAGGAGATCACGGAAATGCGAGAAACCGTCGAAACAAAAAAATTATCCATTCTCTATATTTCTCCTCACGGCAACACTGAACAAATGGCCCACGCTGTGGCCAGCGGTGCCATGATCGACGGGATCGACGTGGCCAGCTACCACATAAGCCACCTCAGGGCCGATGAAATCCGCACCATTCTGGAGCAAGCCGACGCCCTTGTTTTCGGCATTCCCACAGTTGCCCGCGACATCCCAAAACCGATGTGGGACGTTCTCGACGACCTTAGCATGGTGAAGCTCAAAACAACAATTGCCGGATTATTCGGCAGTTTCGGCTGGAACCGCGAGGCTAGCCTTAAAACCGAGAAGCGGTTAAAGGGAGTTGGCTTAAGGTTGGTGGGAGACGCCGGTCCAGCCACAGTTTTGGAACAGTGCAAGGAACTGGGGCGGACATTGGCAGAAGAAGTTATCCGTAGGGTTTGAAATGTCCATGTTGGATTATTTCTTGAGAGGCAGTTTCCGGCGCCTCATGTTTTTACAGAGAGCCGCATAGCCGGCCAGACAATCAATAAGAGGGAAATACCTATGATAAAACCATATCTACCCGCTATTACAATTTTTTTAACTGTGATGTCAGCCCAACTAGGAGCTGCAGAGAGCAATCAGAAGCAAGCTGTAGCGACTAAAGCGATCGGTCAGTTAGGCCAGGAAATGCGCAAAAAACTTATCGAGAGTTTGCAGAAGAATGGCCCTGCTGGTGCGATCGATGTCTGCGCAAAGGATGCCCCTGCTATTTCAGCCCGCATAGAAAACGAGCTTAACGTAACCATCAAACGTACTTCGCTTAGGTACCGCAATCCCCGAAATGCGCCTGATGCCGCCGAGCAGCATCTGCTGGGAGCATTGGCCACTGCACAGAGTGCCGGCGAAAAACTCCCGCAGGGTGTTACCGCCTTCCCAAACGACCGAAACCGTTTTTACAAGACCATAACAATGGAACAGACCTGCCTCAAGTGCCACGGTGATTCTACCACCATGAGCGAGGCGGTCCGCAAGGAACTGGCTGCCATATATCCTGAAGACAAGGCCGTGGGTTACAAGGAAGGCGATTTCCGCGGGATCATCAGTGTGACCGTGAAATAGCGCTGCTGCTCAAAGTGGGGTTATTTCGCATGTCCATCAAACTTCCGTTAGGGTGTACCTTAGTCGCGATTTCCATTCTGGCAACGTTATTCTTAAGCTCCGGGTGCGAAAACCAGCAAGGAGTTAAGGTCGGCGACATTCCCCCAAGGATTTCAGACAACGACATACATGGGGAGTATGTCTGCCTAAACCGGCTCAAGGGCAAGGTAGTTGTCATCTATTTCTGGGCTAATTCATGCTGCGGAGACAGCCTGAAGCAACTGGAACCTTTTTACCGTCAGAACAAGGGCAAAGGCCTGGAGATGTTGGCGATAAACGAGCTCAGTTCAGAGAAAGATGTTGCATCGTATGCCAAGAGCTATGGTTTGACATTTCCCATGCTGACTGATGAACACTCGATGCTGTTCAAACAATACCGGGCATTTGGGTTTCCTACCATTTTCATCCTCGGCAGGGACGGAATCATTCGGGAAAAGATCCTGGGAGACATTAAGTCTGCGAAACTGGAGCAACTGACGTCGGTCTATCTTGACAACAGGTCGCAATAAAAAATGAAAGGAGCCTTTATGAAAAGACTTGTCATTTCCGCATTGTTCTTGTTTTTAACCATGTCATGTCTTTCGTTCGCCGCAGCCCCAACCGACATCGAGAAACACCCCTCGTGCACGTATTGCGGCATGGATCGCGGAAAGCACGCCCAGAGCAGAATGCTGATCGAATATGACGACGGCACCTCACTTGGCGCGTGCAGTCTCCACTGCGCCGCAGTCGATCTGGCCAACAACATCGACAAGACACCCAAATACATCGGTGTTGCTGATTACTACAGCAAAAAACCGATTCATGCGGAAAGGGCTTTCTGGGTTGTGGGCGGTAGCAAACCGGGAGTCATGACATCAAACCCCAAATGGGCCTTTGAAACCAAGCAGGCTGCTGAGAAATTCATAAAAGAAAACGGCGGAGCGCCTGCCGATTTCGATGAGGCAATGAGTGCGGCTTATAATGACATGTACCGGGATACCAAACAGATCCGTGAGCGCCGCAAAATGAAGAGATCACAAATGCCGAAAGGATAGCCCGTCATGAAGATCAAATTACTTGGGAAACGGATTTTATTTTTAATGGCCGTAATATTAGTGACTTCGCTTGCCTACGCTGGCGACCTGAAGCCCCACAAGATCGGTCCCAGGGACAAATGTCCGGTCTGCGGCATGTTCGCCAAGTATCCCGACTTCGCCGCCCAGATCCAGTTCCGGGACGGCGCGACACTCCATTTCGATGGGGCCAAGGATATGTTCAAGTACTACCTGAACCTGTCCCGCTATGCCCCCGGCAAGAAAACTGCCGACATCAGCGCAGTGTTCGTCACCGACTACTACGACCTGACCGAGGTGGACGGGCTCGCGGCGTATTATGTCCTGGGAAGCGATGTCTATGGTCCCATGGGGCGGGAACTGGTCCCCTTTGCCAAGGAATCCAAGGCACGCGATTTTCTGAAGGATCACAGGGGGAAATCAATCATCCGTTTTCGCGAGGTAACTCCTGCTGTCCTAAGGCTGCTAGACTGATGGCACTACGTCGCTCAACAACCTATCTGGGAACGACAGCCGGGCTATTCCTGGTCCTGGTCGGGATATTCCTGCATACCTCCTGGGAAGTCCTGGCGTCCCGGCCGATCTACGCCCGCAAAACGGCCTTGGTGCGGCAGCTTGAACTGACTGATCTCTGCCTGTTTACCGAGGCCAGCTATACCCGGCACCTGAGTATGACTGACCCCTCCACCCCCTTTCAGGATGCGCCCATGTCGCTGGAACACTTTCCTACCGGCGCACTGGTCGGTCCCCCGCGCCATCTGATGAGGAATCATGGCTATGGTGATTGAACGACATTTACATATCCTCGATTTCACACTCTCCTCGCTTTTAAGGCGCAAGGGTAAAAACGGAGCTCTGCTCCTCGTCTATACCTTGATTGTCTTTATCCTGGCCTCAGTGCTTTTTTTCACCCACGCCCTCAAGCGCGAAGCGGCCCTGGTGCTCAAGGATGCCCCAGAGATCGTCGTCCAACACACCCTAACCGGCCGTTACCAGCCGATACCGGTGGCGTGGGGCGACAGGATCGGAAAGATTAATGGTGTAATCTCGGTGCGGCCGCGTTTGTGGGGTTATCACTATGACACTCTTCTTATGGCCAATTATACCTTGATGGTACCTGCCGAAAATCCGCCCGGCCCCGGTAGCATCGACCTCGGCAGCGGCATTTCGCGAACCCACGGTGCCAATTCCGGCGACATGATCGCTTTTGCGGGACACGACGGCGTGCCCCGTATGTTTACTATCAGAAAGATCCTTGACTCTGAATCTCAGCTTTTGACCAGCGATCTGATCCTGCTATCGGAAAAGGATTACCGCGACTTCTCCGGCATTGCCGCAGACCAGGCCACCGACCTGACCTTGCGGGTGCGCAATCCCCGGGAGTACGCAACCATTGCCGAGAAAATAACGCGGATGTATCCCGACACCCGCCCCATTATGCGCAGCGAGATCCTGCGCACCTACGACGCTGTCTTCGGTTGGCGCTCCGGTCTGATGATCGTCATCCTCAGCGCCGCGGCACTGGCCTTTATCATCTTTGCTTGGGACAAGGCCACCGGACTTTCAGCTGAGGAGCGCAAGGAAATAGGAATCCTCAAGGCGATCGGCTGGGAGACCTCCGATATCCTCATGATGAAGTTCTGGGAGGGGACCGCCATCTCGCTGACAGCTTTCCTGTTAGGGGTAATCCTCGCCCATGTCCATGTATTTTCCACCTCCTCGGCCCTGTTCGCTCCGGTGCTCAAAGGCTGGTCCACCCTCTACCCCAGCTTCCGCCTGACCCCGTTTATTGATTTCGGTCAGGTGGCAACGCTCTTCTTCCTGACGGTCGTCCCATACACCATCACCACCATCGTCCCTTCCTGGCGAGCGGCAACCATCGAACCAGATGCGGTCATGCGCTGAGGAGGCCCTTGTGATATCAGTACGCGACATCAGCAAAGTGTTCAACGCCGGACGCCCGAACGAATTCACCGCTCTGCGCAGGCTTTCTCTGGACGTGCAGATGCATGAGACCACCATCCTCAAGGGGCCGAGCGGGTCCGGTAAAACCACACTGCTCGGCCTTATGGGATGCATGGCCCGCCCAAGCACCGGTCGCATCTCCCTCAACAACAGGGAGATTACCAGTTTACCGGAGCGTTTTCTGACTGAAATCCGTCGTTCCACCTTTGGTTTCATCTTCCAGCAGTTCAACCTTATCAAAGGGATTTCGGCCTTGGAGAACGTCATGTTCCCGGCCTACCCCACCGGGGAAAAGTTTTCTACCCTGCACAAGAGAGCGCTGGCGACCCTGGAGATGTTCAATCTCGACAAGCGCGCCGACGCCAAGATCGAATGGCTCTCCGGCGGTGAGGCTCAGCGAGTTGCCATTGCCCGGGCCCTGATCAACAACCCGATGGTCATTATTGCCGATGAACCGACCGCCCATTTGGACACCAAGTTATCCCAGGAATTCATGGACATCATGAGAGACCTCAAGGCTAGGGGAACGACCATAATTCTGGCCAGCCACGACCCGATTGTCTATGACTCTGACCTTGCCGACCGGGTGGTAGAGATGAGAGACGGTCAGGTAGTTCATGGGGGAACCGGCCCATGATCCTCGATCCGAGCATCCTGGCGCTGCTCGTCTCATCGGTGCTGATAAGCCTGATGACCCTCTACGCCTGCGGCTACGGTGTCCAGATTCTTCGCCGGTGGGACATCGCCAGCGGCAGCGAGCTTCAGTTGGCACTGGAGCGCCGCACCTACCTGATCTCAACCATCGTCAGTTATTTCCTGGCCTTTCAACTGGTCTCACTGTTTCTTTTAATCCAGACCGTCGACAGCATCTGTCATCTCTTCGTGGGAGCCATGTGCGCAGTAGGAACCTTGACCGTTAACAGCTTCGGCTACCCTACCCTGTTGCTCAAGGTGGCCACCTTCATCCTGGCAGGCCTGTGGCTGATCCTCAATTACGCCGACAACAAAGGTTACGATTATCCGCTTATCAGAGCAAAGTACCTGCTGCTGCTAATCATGGCCCCCTTCATCGTGGCTGAAACCGTAGTGCAGTGGATCTATTTTTTGGGACTCAGGCCAGACATAATCACCTCGTGCTGCGGCAGCCTTTTCAGTCAAGGCTCACGCGGAATAGCTTCAGAAATTCTTGCAGCACCGAGCGTCCCGATGGAAATAACCTTTTACGCCTGCATGCTCATCACAGTTGCAGCAGGCACGAGGCTTTTCCTGCGAGGGAAAGGTGGCTATCTTTTCGCCGGCATGAGCGGAATAAGCTTCGCAGTATCGATCGTCTCCATCATCTCTTTTATTTCGCTCTATTTCTACGAGATGCCTTCCCATCACTGCCCGTTTTGCATATTGCAGAAGGAATATGGCTACGTCGGTTATCCGCTTTACGGCCTTATGTTTCTAGGTGCAGTAACGGGGCTCGGGGTAGCAACGTTGCAACCGTTCGTTAAAAAAGAAAGTCTTGAAAAAATCATCCCTGCTATGCAGCGAAAACTTGCTACTGTATCAGTTTTTTCATTCCTGACATTCACTGCCATTGTCACGTGGCAGATACTGTTTTCCAGCTTCAAGCTGGAAGGGTACTAGCCGAGCATTGTTCTGGAGTCTCCCATGAACAGCGCACAGCAAGTCCGGAAACTGGTTTACAACGGCATTCGCTATCGCCTGCTGAAATACATCGGTAGGCCCCACAGGCTTGAGTCGATAAGCCTTGAAATCACCCATCGATGTATCTGCCGATGCAGTATGTGCAACATCTGGCAGATTCCCAAGCAGGTCCCGGACCTTGAACTTTTTGTCTGGTTGGAACTGCTTTCCTCACCTGAGCTTCGCGGCCCGGTCGTGCCGCTCAATACGCACGATCTCGAAAAGATCGCCGATTACGCGGAGACCAATGACCTCTTCACCATTATTTCCCCCTGCATCATTACTCCCAACCGGTTTGGAAATAGCGACAGGGAGGCTGATCTAAGGTTCAGCCCAGAGGGGCTTGACGCGATCATTCGTTTTTATGAAAGCCCGCGATTTGCCTGGAGCGGCCACCGTGAGGCACTGCTTGGCTACCTGAAGACGGGAAGAAACAAAAAGCCTTGCGCTGCCGGCATCAACACCCTTTTTGTTCGCTATAAAGGCGAGGTCTTTTCCTGCCCCGTTTTACCGATCTCCCTGGGGGAATATCAAAGACCGGCCATTGGGAAACATCTACCGCGGCTCGGTTGCCGATCGGTTTCGCAAAAAGGTCGGCGACTTTCCGGAATGCAAGGTGTGCACTGAGCCCGGTCTGGAGCGCATTGCCTGGCCTTTTGAGGGATTCACCTTGCTAAGGCTTCTGCGCAGACGGACCGACCGGAGTTCGTGATCACCGCCAGAATGAAATGCTTCACGACGTCATTGCCTGATACGGGAAGGAGAGCTTGCCCCGAGCCCGGAGGCAACACCGTTTTTTGGTCACCTCGGTATGGCCGAACTCCACCGGTATTACATACCTCATGCCGGCTTTTCCCCTGGTGTTTTCTTTGTTCTTCTCATTACTCACGATTCACACTGGTATATCTGCACAGGAAGGCGCCCTCATGGCGAGCACTATCGGCACTATCGATTCAGGT
>CAIYDQ010000129.1 GCA_903925075.1 uncultured Geobacter sp. | reverse complement strand
TTTTTCCGCGACAAGTGGAACGATCTGAAAGACGACGCCTTCGTCTCCGGCAAGCTTCTTTGTTACAAGCATGTCGGGCTTTACGTCTATAGCCGGGACTTCCTGCCGGTTTTCGCGGCGCTGCCGCCGACCTACCTGGAGCTTTCCGACTAGCTGGAGCAGCTCCGAGTCCTGGAAAACGGTTATCGCATCAAAGTAGTGGAGACCGAGTTCGAATCCATCGGCGTCGACACCCCGGCCGATCTCGAAAAAGTGTTGGCCAGACTTAAGAATTCATAGAACATGTTTCAGCTTTTCCCCTCCGGAGGTTTTATTAAGTGAAGACAAAATTCATCTTTGTTACCGGCGGCGTGGTCTCCTCGATTGGTAAGGGACTCGCCGCCGCTTCTTTGGGCGCTCTCCTCGAAGCGAGGGGACTCAGGGTCACCATCCAGAAACTGGACCCTTACATCAACGTCGACCCCGGCACCATGTCCCCGTTCCAGCACGGCGAGGTCTTCGTCACCGACGACGGCGCCGAAACCGACCTGGATCTCGGGCATTACGAGCGCTATACCTCCAGCAAGCTTTCCAAAAAAAGCAACTTCACCACCGGCCAGGTCTACTTCTCGGTTATCGAAAAGGAGCGGCGCGGCGACTACCTGGGCGGCACGGTGCAGGTGATCCCCCACATCACCGATCAGATCAAGTCGAACATCCTGGAGAACGCCAAGGGCTCCGACATCGCCATCGTGGAAATCGGCGGCACCGTCGGCGACATCGAGTCGCTCCCCTTCCTGGAGGCGATCCGCCAGTTGAAAAGCGACCGCGGACCGGGCAACGTGCTCTATCTCCACGTGACGCTGGTTCCCTACATCAAGACCGCCGGCGAGTTGAAGACCAAGCCGACCCAGCATTCGGTGAAGGAATTGCGCGAGATCGGCATCCAGCCGGACATCCTGCTGTGCCGCTGCGAGCAGGAACTTCCCCAGGAAATGAAGGCGAAAATCGCTCTGTTTTGCAACGTCGAGGTGCAGGCGGTGATCACCTCCCGCGACGCGGAACATATCTACGCCGTCCCCCTGGCGCTGAACCGGGAAGGGCTGGACGATCAGGTCGTCGAGAAACTGAACATCTGGACCAAGGCGCCGGACCTGACGCACTGGCAGCAGGTGGTGTCGAAGCTGACCAATCCCGGCGGCGGCGAGGTGCGGATCGGCGTGGTCGGCAAATACGTCGATCTCAAGGAATCCTACAAGTCGCTGGCCGAGGCGCTGACCCACGGCGGCATCGCCAACGACTGCCGGGTGACGCTCGTCTACCTCGATTCCGAGAAGCTGGAGAGCGAGGGCGCCGAGAAATATCTGACCGAAGTGGACGGCGTCCTGGTCCCCGGCGGTTTCGGCGAGCGCGGCACCGAAGGGAAGATCCAGGCCATCCAGTTCGCCCGCGAGCGCAAGGTTCCCTTCTTCGGCATCTGCCTGGGAATGCAGATGGCCGCGGTAGAGTACGCCCGCAACGTCTGCCATCTGCCGGAGGCGTTTTCCAGCGAGTTCAAGCCCAACTGCGCCAACCCCGTGATCCACCTGATGGAAGGGCAAAAGGGGGTGGACCGGAAGGGGGGGACCATGAGGCTCGGCGCCTATCCCTGCTCCCTGAGCAAAGGGACCTTCGCCCAAAAGGCGTACGGTTCCACCGACATTTCCGAGCGGCATCGTCATCGCTACGAGTTCAACAACGATTTCCGCTCGGCGCTGGTCGAGAAGGGGATGGTGATCTCCGGGCTCTACAAGGAAGGGGATTTGGTGGAGATCATCGAGCTTCCCGATCATCCCTGGTTTCTCGGTTGTCAGTTCCACCCGGAATTCAAGTCCAAGCCCCTGAATCCGCACCCGCTCTTCAAGGCCTTCATCGCCGCCACCAAGGAGCGAAAGGCCGCGAAAGCGGCTGTCATTTAAATGCGGAGCAACGAAGAAGAGCCAAGGAGTCAGTCATGGTCAGGGAAATCGCAGTAGGCGGGGTCAGGATCGGGGGAGGGCGGCCGTTGGCGCTGGTCGCAGGCCCCTGCGTGATAGAAAACGAAAGCGCGACCTTGCGCT
>CAIYDQ010000128.1 GCA_903925075.1 uncultured Geobacter sp. | reverse complement strand
TGACGGGTTGCTGACGGAATGGAGGAATCCATAGCTGTCATACTCCATTGCCTTGACCACGGTTCCCGAAGCATCCGTAACCACTCGCGGGGTCCCCAAATGATCCGACGCGACATAATAGGTGGACATACCCCGCTTAAAGGCAAACAGCCCGCTGTACACCATTGCTTGGCGGCGTATAGGTTCCAAGTACGAGTTGAGTGGATACTGCGAGGGCCTTATCTGTCAATAGCAAGTTGCCGCTATTTATCACGCCATTGGGATCAACTGGAACTGTCACGCCGGCTGGCAGGCCGAAGGTGAATTCCACCGATCCGATGGTATCGGTTCGACCACTCGGAAGTGAGGTATTGAAGGTTATAACTGCCTTGGTGATAGTGAGGACAGTGGCGGGTGCAGGGTCTCCGCCGCCACCGCCACCGCAGCCGGAGATACAAAGCAGGATCAAAAAAGCAATAAGCGATACTCTCATGGTCAACTCCTTATCCTTCTTAGTGCAGGCGCGTGGGCGGCAGCCGGATTTATCGGCGCGAAAAATCCCCACCGCCCGCATCTCGGCATTGCCTTGCATCCCTGTAGGGCGAATAATTATTCCCCCCTACAGTGATGGCGATTTCAGGATGCCGCTTCAACCGTAGGGGCAGGGTTCAAACCCACCCTACGACGTTTGCAATGTACCAACCTACCGCCACTCGACCCAGAGCATATGCTCCATCCACGGCAGCTTTATCATCGATATGCTCCAGGTCAACTGATCCAGCAGCAGATCGCAACTTTGCGACTCCACCTGCAACAACCACTCGCCGTCCCGCCTGGAGATCTTCCCGGGACGCAGCAGAAACGTCCCCCTCAGCGCATCGGGGGAGGTGTTGCGCAAAACCTGCCAATGTCCGATCACGGCCCGCAGCAAAGCCTCCGCTTCTTTCCGCTCGCCGGCCGTCAATGCCGCTTCGGCGTCAACGGGTTCCTGCAACGGCACGTTGCATAGGATCTTTGGCAACATCAACTCGTGCTCGGGCGCGCCGAGTCTGCCGGTGGCCAGGTAATGCAGCAGGCACAGCGCCCGTTCAGGTTGCAAAAGATCATCGCCCTCCGAGATCCCCAGCGCCTGGAACAATCCCGGCAGAAACGGGTGCAGCAAAACCAAACCGGCGTCGTCGATGTAGATCCCCTCTCCTTTTGGCGGATAGCCGTAGCTCTGCTTGCTCCTCTGGCCGACGACTTCGGCGACTGCCTCGACGCGGTCCGACCCCCCTTCCGAAGCCGATTGCCAGCTTTCGTTTTCAACCTGGCCGCCGGCCTTGTCGGGCATGTGAGCTTGGAGAGCCGCCGCCTGCCCGCGCCCCACAGCCGTTATCGCCCCGGCAGTCGACGCCGGCAACGCAGCTATGACTTCTGCCAGCAGTTGCTCAGCCGACAATTGGCCGCCCGTAGCGACTTTGGCTAACAGCGTCTCCCAGAACTGCCGCACCAACTTTTTCCTCTCCAAAGGCGACTCGACGGCAGGCAACGACCGCAGCGCCGCCTCCGCGATCAAGCTCGCTTGCGGCCAGACTTCAGAGAGCAGCGCCTGCAAAAATATCGGGGTGAATTGGCGAACCAGCCGTTGACGAACGTTGGCGGAACGGAGCAGGCGCAGCAGGGCATCCTTTACCGCGAGGGCGACGGCGCCCGAATCGGCGGCCTGCCGCCAACTGTCGAGCACCGCCTGCTCCAGGGTGACGCCCTCCGGCAGACGGAATGACCAGGGGAAATTACCGGTGGCGAGAAAATGGAGAAAGGCTTCCTCGATGCACTGTTGAGGCGCCTTCAGTTGCGCGCCGCTGGAGGCGGAAATGGACGCCGGCGGCGGCGCTCCCGCCGGCGGAACGTGTTCGCGAAGCGTGCGTTCCAGCTCCCGCGCGAGCGATGCGGGCAGGTCGCGCTGCAAACGGTCCAGGGGCATCGCCCCCAGATCCAGTTCCAGCCGCTCGATGCACAGCTGCCCGGCCGGCGGCGCGCAACCGTCCAGGACCCGTTCGATGGCCGGCAGCAGCCAGTCTTGGCAAAAAACCGGCAGGCTTCGCTGCAAGGCCAATCCATCGGACTCCGTGCCGTGCAACTCGACGTGCAGGTAGTGCTGGCGAATCATGTGGGTCATTGCACGATGCTTTTTTCGACGCCGTTGAAACAGCCCTGTTGGGTAATGACGGTAAGCCGGACGGTGCCGCCCGGTTTCTGCAATTGCGCCGACACTGCCTGTCCGACATAGAAGGGCTCCGACGATTGGGCGATGGGCGCGTCCCAGACCCAGGCGGCCACCTGAACGGCAGGGTCGGCGTCTCCTTTGAAGGAAAAGAGGTTGTTTTCCAGCGGCTGAAGTGTGATGACGGGCTTGGCGTCGACGCCTTGGCAGAGCTTCTGCGCATCGGAGCCGCTGCACAGGTTGCGTTCGCTGCAATCGAAGGCCGGCACGCTGGTTTGCTTGTTGTTCAGCCTCCGGTTGATCATCAGGAAACCGTCGAAGGGAGCGCCGCTGGCGGTGGGTTCGTTGCCGTAAACCACCCTAAGGCTGAAGGCGGGATTGGGCTTGGCGAAGGAGAAGTCGAACTGTATGGCGAAGGTTTCACAGACCAGATGTTCTATCCAGAGAATGCCGAATGGGTCGGTGTCCGCGGGCTGATAGGCAACAGTCAAGCGATTGGCGGCCTGGTCGGCGCCAAATTTTTTGGCGAGCGCCGCGTTGAGGGCATCGTTCAATTTCTTCACGATGCCGGTTATGGAATCCTGGAAGGTTCCGTTAAGTTCAGCCGTTGACAATTGGAGCAGAGTTTCGGTCCCGGACATGTCGAGAGCCTCGCCGTTGAACCGGAAGGTCAGCGCCGACTCTTGCTGATAGATCTCGTAAGCGGCGCCGTCGAAAATCGGCTGCAACCACAGACGATAGGCGCAGCGTCGCGCTTGCCCGCCGCACGGGAGGTTGCAGACGGTGTGCACGAATTCCTTGCTTGCCGTGCAGCCGACGCCGTCGTTGATGGTCACGCTGATTTTTTCGCCGCTGGCCACCGGGTTGCTGGTGAAGGTGCCGTTGGCGACCGCGCCGGAGTCGGCCGTGTAGGGGGCGGTTCCCCCGGAGATGGCGAAGCTGACCCGGTATTGCGGGGCCGATGCGTCGTCGAGATAGTTTTCCGCGCCGATGGTCAGCGGCCCCGGCACGGTCAGGGTTTGCAGCGCGGATTGCGCGCCGGCGCTGTCGCGCAGGGACAGGGTGTGGGTGCCCACCGACAACACCAAGGTTCCCGCGAGTTCGGCGAACGGCTGGTTGTCCAACTGGTAGCTGTACGGCTCCACCCCTCCTTTTGCCGTCAGCGTGGCCACGGCCGAGCCGTTGGCGTCGGTGCAGCCCAACTGCACGGTCAGGCTCAGCGGCGGTTCCGGCAAGACAAATTGGATCGGAGAGCAGTCGGAACAGCACAGGTACGGCACGAAGAAGTCGGCGATCACCGCGCCGTCCTCCAGTCCGTTGACGGCTTCGTCGAAGACCGGGTCCAACCCGCCCGTCCCCGGAAAAGGAGGCCGCGGACGCGGGGGAACCTTTCCGGTCAACTGCCCGAAGATGACCTGTATGTCGGGGTCGGCCAGCAAAGCCTCTTTTGACTGCAGGCGGGTCAAGGCGGCGGAGAGCGTTGTGCCGGCGCCCGCAAAGCTGGCAGCGCCGGCCCCCGCACCAATTCCACCAGCCTTTGCACTATCACCAGTCAGACCGGTCTGACCAGATCCAGAGCCGGCAGCGCTGCGCAGTTGGATTACGGCGGGAGCGCTGTGGTACACCAGGATGAAGGTACCCCCCTGCGGCACGCCGGCCTTGTGCTGAATCCCCGGGTTTTGCTGCAGATAAAAGCTCAGGAACTGCTTTTGTTTGACCTCCTTGATGCGGCGCAGGTACTCGTCCTCCAGCGCCTTGAACGGCTCCAGCCGGCAGTGATAGATGATGCCGTTCAGCCGCTCATCCAGTTCTTCCCACTTGAGCAGGTTGAGGTTCCCCTCGATATTGCCTGCGGCGCTCTCCCTCTCGGCCTCGATGACCACCGTCAAGCCGACCAGATCCTGATAGCGCTTTTGGAACTCCGGGAAGTTCAGTTGCCCAAGATCGGCGACCAGCTCGTCGAACAGCCGGGAGATATACACTATCAGCACCACCAGAACATTGGACCGGCCCACGAACGCCAGGTTGAAGTTCAGGTTAACATCGGTGAGGACCTGTCCGGGAAGCGTTCTCAACCAATCTTCGAAGAATCGGCCCAAGGTGTTTGGCTGCACCAGGAAGTCGGGAGCGCATTGAACCAGCATGGGAAGTATCGCTTTGACCGGCGTGGTGGTATTGGAACCGCTTACAAAGGGCTGGTTGTAAAGGTACTGGACCTCCTTGCAGAGAAAACAGGCCAGTTCTCCCTTCAAGGTGTCGTAGAGAACTTCCAGATCCTGAAAGCGGCAGCTCTCCTTGCTCAAATCCACCGGGACGTTCTCATCGAAGGCGCCGGTGCGCAAGGCGATGATCTCGATGGGGAGCCGGTAGCGGCTTTTCGCCAGGAGCAGCGTCTGCAGCACGGTCAGGTAGTTCTTGCCCAGATGCCCCTCGATGCGCAGGAAATTATAAGGCTCCAGATCGTACAGCAGGGGGGAGGTGACGAAGGTCGGCGCCGGCGGCTGGTAGTGGTCGGCATAGTAACCGAGGTTCAGGTTGTCGCGGTTGCGGCGCGTCTTTTCCGGGCTCCAGAGGCGGTAAAGAGGAGGAGTGCCGTCCGGCGCGTAGTAATAAGGAATCGCCTTCTCGGAGGGAGGCACGCTCCCCAGTCGGCTGGGGGTGATGCGGATATCGCTGCTCGTTCTCGATGCGACGGCCGATTGCGCCAAGGAGGGAGCGTCGGTGAAGCTGGCCGCCATCTGCACCAGGCGCTGGAACAATTCCCGGACCTCGTTGCTGGTTTCCGCGCAGCTATTGAGCGCGCCCGAGGCGATGAATTGCTGCCGATAGAGGCCGGGACCGGCCTGGGCATCCGGCACCGCCAGCCCCAACATCAGATGGCGGGGGAAGAGTCCGTCCGGCGGGCAGCAGGCGCACATGAGGCCCACCCCTTTGCGGCGCAGCTCGTCGTAGGCCTTCAAGAGATCGTCGAAGAAATCGTAGTAATACTGCAGGAAAAGCACCTGGGTCGGGGTCTGGGGCGCAGTGTCCAGAAAGCCGAACTTGGCGGCGAAGGTGTTGAGAAAGGGGTCGGCCGGGTACAGATCCGACAATATCGGCTTGAAGGCCTGATAGGTGGCGCTAAGCACGCTCGCGGTCTTGCCGGCCAGCTTGCCGGCCTGGAAAACGGCGAAGAAGGCGGCCAGCAGTTGTTGGGAGGTGGCGGGATTGCTGTTGGGCACGTCGTAGCGCGGCAGGCGAATATCTTCCAGGCCGAGTTCCGCGCTGAGCGCCTCGGCAAGCGAGGTCGAGGAAAGATCCGCGCCCAGTTGATTGGCCGCCGCGATGATCTTGTCCAGATCGCTTCTGACAATCAGCAACCTGCGCACGACTGCGGTTATCGCCGAACCTTTGTCGTCGCAGTTATTCGGGCTGCAATTGCGCAATCCCTCCTTCTTCAATTCCAGGAACAAGACTACCGCCTTGTCGCTCAGGAAATTATTCGGCGTCGCCAGCCCCGTAGTATTCGGCTCGCCCGCCGGGAACATCTCCCAGAGAGGATACTGCACTCCCAAACCGTCCTTGAACGGCTGATAGTCCAGATCTGTCGGCAGCAGGTACTGTCGGTAGGACACCAATGACACGTCGTCCGGCTCCACGACCAGATAGCCCTGGGAGGTGACGCCGCACCCTTTGCCGAGATGAACGGCGGTCGGGGCTTCGTTTGGATCGAAGCGCAGCCCCAGCCCGCAGGCGATGCCGATGCCGATCAGGTCGGCGCGGGTCAGGCGTTCCTGCTCGTCCAGGTAGTTGAAGACCTGGTTCAGGTGCGAGTAGGAGAGAACCTGGTTGGCCTCGAAGATCGGATAGTTATCCTGGGTAGGTTTCATGATTGAGCACCTCTGTCAGCGTCCTAAAGCCGTTTGATCCAGCCGCACCGGGTTTCGATCGT
The DNA here is from genome assembly GCA_903925075.1 of uncultured Geobacter sp. Lineage (GTDB taxonomy): Bacteria > Desulfobacterota > Desulfuromonadia > Geobacterales > Geobacteraceae > Geomonas. The sequence continues at coordinate 66,871 of CAIYDQ010000128.1, read as the reverse complement.
TGCCCTGATCGCAGTCGTGCAAGGTGGCGGCCGGGTAGGTGTTGCTTAAATTGGCGAGCAGCCCCACCACCATCCAGAGGCGGTAGGAGACTTCCCGGTAGGCGTTGTAGCGCTCCTCCAGCAGTTGGCCGATCAGTTCGGCGGTGCCGGCGTTGAAGTCGGCGCAGAATTGCACCGCGGGCGGGACGAAGGCGCCGAGATCGGGCCAGCTCTTGCCGGCCTGGAAATTGTCGCGCATCCAGTTGTAGAAGGCCTGGCCGCAGTCGGCCAACATCACCGCCGCGCACTGGCACAACTGCGCCTGCGACAACTGCTGTTGGCCGGGAGCGAGGTTCTTCGCCATGATGGCCGCCAGCCGCTCCAAGAGCCGCTCTTCGGTCCAATCGAAACCGGCGTTGGCGGTAAGCCACGCGCACCAGGCGTCGGCAAAGCGCTCGAATTGCCAGCCGCGGAGCGCTACCTGCTGGAAGTAATCGACCATCAGCGTCTGGATCTCGGCCCAAAGTGCAGCCTCCAAGACGGCGACGCAGGCGATGTCGGCGGGGTTCGGCTGTCCGGCGAACAAGGCTTGCAGCGCCTGGCGCAGCATCTCGGGGACCTGGTAGTTCAGGGTCTTGTCCTGGTACCAGTTCTGAAAAACGGCGCTGAAGGCGTCGTAGATGGCCGCGGCGCAGGCGCAGGCCTCCTCTTGCGTCGGCCTGCTCCCGTCCGCCGCCAGCCCCTTTCCCTCCAGCAGTTGCACCAGTTCGCCGATCACCGGGTCGCAGGGGTCAGGGGCGAAGCCGTCGTTGCCGACCCAACAGATCTTGGCCAGCAGGTGCGCGGGCGTTTCCTGGCGGATGGTGCGGTCGGCGAAGCCGCGCATCTCCAGGTTGCTGGCGAACGGCTCGGCCCAGCCGGGCATGACGAAGGTCAGCCGGAAGGAATAGGGGTCCTCGTCGCCGCAGGTTCGGCAGGCCCCTTCCGAGCAGGCGGGATAGAGCGCGTCGCCGGGGAACTTGGGGCGCAAAAGCAGGTGCTCCACCAGGATAGAGCGCTCGCCCGAGCTGGAACCGGCGATGCCGAGCAGCCGCTTGACGCGCTGCAACAAGCCGGATTGATTGTCGGCGGCGCACGGGTTCACCCGGTAGTTGAACGCCTTGCCGCGGTCATGGCTGATCCCTGGATAACTCTTCAGGAAGGAGATCTTGTCCTTGATCAGTTGCTCCGACGCTATCTGCTGGCCCTGCAGATCGTTGAGCACCAGGGCGTATTCGCCGAACTGTTCGCCGAACCTGGCCATGAGGTGATCCAGGAAGCGGTTGCGCCGTTCCAGAAACTCGGGGACGGTCTCGGTCATGGATTCCAGGGCCGGCAGGTTCAAACCGTTCACTATCTCGTCGTAGCCGACGATGACGTCCTTGGTGAACTGTCTGACGAAATAGGTGCGGTCGATGGCCGGGTCGAGCGAAAACAGATCCGCGGCGTGCGCTATTTGGGCAAAGGCATCCCCCAACAACTGCTCGAACACCATCAGATACGCCTTCAACTGTCGCGCCTGCGCCCGCCGCCGGGCGCCTACCTGGGACGCAAGGCCGTCGGGACCGATGCCATAGGTCAGGGGGAAGCTGTATTGCACCGGGAAATAATCTTCCGGGTTGCGGAAGTTTCCGACCGGCACCGGCAGATCCTTGGGCGCGTTCTTGTTTTTCGAGCGCTCGGCCTCCCCCAGCAACTGGGTGAGCGTGTCGCTCGCCTCGTCCTTCCGGGGGAGGAAGGAGAGTCCGTTCTTGTAAAACAGAAAGCGCGAGGCATTGAGATAGAGCCTGGGCTGATGCTGATCGCTCAGGTACAGAAGCCAAGAGGCGCTGACCTTGTTGGGATCGAAGATCGGATCGCCCTGGGCGCTCCAGGTAGGATCGGCCGCGCCGCTGATAGCATTGCCCTCGCTGTCGTAACCGGTCAGTTGCAGTTGGTTGACTGCAACCACCCCCTCGATCTCCATCAGCCGATTGACGATGTCCGAGACGCGCAGCACCGTTTTCAGGGACGCCGCCTGCAGATCTTCCTCCTTGAGGAAGCCGCTTTCCAGCTCCGGCCCGTCGAAGATCTCCTCCACGGCCCGGCCGGCGTCGAGCAATTCCTGCAGCGTGTAAAACGGCACCGGTGGATTGAAGTATTGCTGGATCTCGAACCAGATGCGCGCCTGCACCAGCTCGATGTCCGCGTCCGGCTTCACCTCGATGTCGGCGCAGGCGGCGACCTCCTCGATGCCGACGGTCCTCACTCGGCAATAATCCTCGTCCAGGTTGCGGTGGGCGATCAGCGCCCCCTTCGCCTCCACGACCGCCGCGACCTGCCGCCGCACCTTCTTGCGGAAGCGCAGCAAAAAGCCGCCGGCGCCGGGCTCTTCGAGAATGGCTTTCAGCCCCTGGGCCGTGCTCGCGTCTCTGGCGGCGGCGTCGCTGTAAAGGCGCAGCGTGGCGTTTTCGATGAGGATTTCCTTGGCTGCCGGGAGGAGTTGAATCTCGAAGCTCAAGTAGAAGACGCCTCGCCAATGGCTGCGCAGGTAGCCGTTGCGCCCGTCGTCGTCGAGCGCGGCGTCGCTGAAAAGGTCGTAGCTTTTGGTGGCGCCGAAGCTACTCAAGTTGAGGGTGAAGGACTCGCCGTTCGCCCCGGCGAAGGCGTCGTCGCTGTCCAGGAGCCGCGCCCAGCCGTCCCGGTCGGGGAGATCGATCTCCGGAAAGCGCATCTCCATGACGGTCGGGTGCGCGCCCCCCGCGTCGTGGAAGATGGAGGTGAATTCGATCTTGCGGTCGTTCAGGTCGCCCAGCTCCGGGTCGCTTTCCAACTCCAGCAGGGCGTTGTAGAGGCCGCGCGGCGCGATCGGCTGCGGGGCGGGCTTCACGTCGGGCGGCGCCTGATAGGAAAAGAGCAATTTGTCCAGCTCGCACCAGGCGTAATAGCTCAGGTCGCAGGCGCACTGCTTGCAGAAAACCCAGGCGTTGCGCACCGCGTCCAGGTTGATCAGCAGGCGCCGGAAATCGTCGGGCGTGGTCGGGTTGACCGTCAGGATCTGACGGGCGCTGAAAAACGCCTGGTCGGGATAAGGCTGACTGCGGTCGGCCGGGGCGATTTCCGGGGAGAGGATGTCCTTGATGTCCCAGCCCGCCCGGTAGGCCAGGTCGGTGATGGCGTAGCAGAGCGCCTCCAGGATGGTGATGCCCGGATCGTGGGTGTTGTAATCGGTCCAAAGGGCGCTCCCCATCTGCTCGATGAAGCCGATCCCTTCCCGGCGCAGGCGGTAGTAATCCTCGGCGGGGTTGAGCGCGGGCTCTTTGGCTATGGTCACGGGTAGGCTGGTCATGCGGCGCAGGGGCAGTTCTCGCCGACGGTTTGCACCTCGGCGGGGTTGAGCGCGGCGATGACGTGATTTCTGGCGGAAACCAGGATGGAAATGGCCTTGGAACCCTGCACCTCGTCCCCCTCTTCGGTTTGCTGCACGTCGTTTAGATCCTGGAAGGTGTGGAACAATTTGAAGTCGGTCACATAGTCCACATAGGGCTGCTCTTCCGCGAAATTGATCAGAACGGATTTATACACCTTGCCGCCGAACGAGGGAGTCCCGCCGCCGGGGAAGGCCCAGGGCGACAGGAAGCGGATCACCGATTCGTTCAGCCTGGCGAGATAGAAGGACTCGTCGAATCCCGGATAGAGCCGCACCTTGAAATCCGCCTTGATCTCCTCGAACTGCGGGTTTTTCACGTGCAGTTGCGCGAAGCAGGAAAGGCGCTGGCCCAGGAAGGTCCCGATTTGCGCCAAAAGCCCCAGGCTCGTGTAGGGCCGGAATGGATCGCGCAGGTTATGAAACTGTTGATCCGGAATGGTGACTATGGTGACGTGGCCGGGAGCGAGTTCCCGGTAGACGCCCGTGCCGCTTTCGTTCGGTTCGTACTGGGTGTGATTGAGACACTTCGCCTTGTAGATCTGCGGGAACGCCTCCAATAACAGCCGTTCGTAATCCCACAAGTCGATGGCGCGGTCCTTGTGGCGCAGGCGCTCGCTGACGCGGGTGTAAAACGCTCCGGGCGCCTCCTGGCCGCGTCCGCCGAAGCTCTCGAAAGGCTGGCTGACGCTTTTCACGTCGGCGTCCGGTTGGTCGAGCTTGTTGATGGTGCCGGGGGGAAGCACCTTGGCCGGGAAGGCCGGGTCGTTCCCCTTGTCCGCGAAGGTTGCCTGCAGCGCCTGCGCCGCGACCAGGCGCAGCCGGCAGACGGCATCGCTTTGAGAGGCCACCGCGCCGCGAATCCAGTGCTGTCCGCCGGGGAAAAGCGTGTTGGCGGCGGAGGCGGCGCGCGGCATGGCGAAGGTGACGATGCCCGAATCGAGCAGCTCGCCGGTGAGGTCGTCCACGTCGTTCTTGGCGAAGGCGATCCACTCGTTGTCGCGCAGATAACTCCAATGCAGGTGCGGGACCGGCTTCTCCGACAAGGGGTCGGCCGTGCCGTCGGCCACCTCGAAAAGCAGCGCCAGATTTTGAGGGGGAATCAGGCCCGACACCCCCAGCAGGAACTCCGCTTCGTGCTCGACCGGCGCCCCCTTCGGCAGCTTCGGGTCCAGGACGTTCAGGTGTTTGAATTGCGGCAGCAGATAGACGGCCTTGTCGGCGATGTCGTCCTTGATCTTCAGGTAGGGGTGTTGTTCGGCGTAACCGAAGGGAGCGACGTGCAGGAAAAGGGCGGCGCGCCCGTCGAACTGCGCCTGGTCGGCGCTGTCCAGCGCGATCGTTTGCCTGGCCGTGTAATCGAGGCTCAGCTCGCCGATGCTGGGAGCGACCGGCGGCAGAGGTTTGCTGCCGTCGTTGTTGGGGTCGCTGTCGGTAACCCTTTTGATGTAATCGATCAGCGCCTGCTCGAAATCGCTCTGGCCGAAATCGCCGCTAAGCCTCAGGCGGACAAACCCGCTGCGGGAGGAGGTGGCGAAAAATTCCTGGCTCGACAGGTCCGGGGCGTCCAGATACGGCTCGGCGCCGCCGCCGTCGATCAGCGGGAAATAGGAGCTTTGGATGTCGCTTGCGTCCAGGCCGGACTGCTGCCAGATCCCCGCCTGGAGATAGTCGGTGTTCACCTGGACAATTTTGCCGCCGTACGGCGCGGGCGTCGCCTGCCACTGCACGTTGAGGGTCGCGCCGGAGAGCGTTTTTTGAAACGCCTCCCGCGAACCGACCACCAACGAGCTGTTGGCCACCGGTTGCGCTCCGAACGGCTGGAAAGGCTTGGAACTGTCGACCGGTCCGAAGTCGTTGGACACCGCCAGCGTTTTCAGGTGCTGCACGTAAACGGTCAGGTCGATGCCGCTTATTTCCAGATCCTGGAGCAGCGGGTACAGATAATCGGCCGTATCCTGCTGCTGCAGTTTCACCATCAGGACCGGCAGATCTGTCTGCAAGTCGTAGCCGTGCAGATCGGCCGCATACGGGACCACCGCCGGGTCGGCGCCGGTGAGCGCCACCGCCAGCAGCAGGAGGTCGCCGTCGGTGGCGAACACCACCGCCGGCTTTTGGATCCACCCTTTTTCTCCGGTGAACCGGCAAACGACGCCGTCCTTATAGTCGTCCGTCAAGGCCTGCAACTGCTGGACGTTGCCGACGCTGAACTCCAGCACCACGACGCGCGACCCTTCCGCCAGCAACAGCTGGTGCGAGGCGATGGCGAAGCCGACCTCGGCCTTGGGCATGTCGATCGCCGACAGCGCGCCGTCCCGGTAGATCTTGTTGTAAAACGGCTGCCAGGACTGATCCACGCTGGTCAGATCCGCCCCCGGGCCGTCGTCCGAATTGGCGACGGGGGACGCGAACAGGCGGCCGTCCTGATGGGGCAGGGTTTCGTTGGGGCCGTTCTTGTGCCGATAAAGAGTGCTTAGCGACGCCACCAGCGCCTGATTCGCCACGAAGTCCCGGTCGTTGGCGAAAAAGGCGTCGCTGCCGAGGTCGTCCTTGCCCGCCTGGAACAACTCTCCGGCCGGGAAATCGCGGCTTTGGGCCTGGTTCGCCAATGCGACCAGCAGATGCGCATGTCCGGGTTGCGCGGCCTTTTCCTTGAGCCGCAGCACCTCGCGGTAATAAAAATCGAGGTGCCGGCCGGTGAGCGTGTTCAGCTCGGCGCGGGCGTAGACGAACAGGCGCAGGAAGGCCAAAAACAGCGCATAGTGCGGCTCATGGCGGTCCCAATCGGTGAAGCTCGCCTGCAGCGCCAGGTTGGCGGCGGCGACGGTGCGGGCATAGGCTTTGAGAAATTGATCGAATATCGAGGTGAACAGATTGTGAGTGGCGATGTGGTTGCTGCGCTCGAAGACCGTGGCGCCGCTGCCGAATACCGAGGCGTCCGCCGCGATGCCGGCCAGATAGCTCTGCCAGTCCGCGGAGCTGTCCGTAATCCAGGTGCCGGACAGCCCGGCATGATAGAGATCCTTGAAAACGACGGTCGTGCTTCCCATGATGATCAGCCCCGGCTGGGCGTCGGCAACCAGGCGGTCGGTTATCGGCACGACGGCGTCGTCCGCCTTGTAATAGGCGAGCAGCCGTTGGAAGGCCGGCGCCAATTGCGAGGCGATCAGGTTCTGCAGCATCCCTTTCAGCGAGATCTCCGCCGGCAGCCCCTGTTGCAGGGCGTCCAGTCGTTGGGCGAGGGTGCCGACCAGACTGAAGAGGTAGCCCAGGCGCTCTTTTAGTTGCTGCTCGTGGGACTGGTTCTGCTGATTGTTCACGAAGTCGAAGAATTCTTTCTGATTGGATTTGTAATACTCCACGTCCTGCACCGCGGCGACCGCCAACTGCACCGAAAGGTCGCCGGAGAAAAACGGCTTCCAGTCGCCGGCAGGCGCGTTGCCGGCATCGTAATACTGAAGAAACGCCGAGTAGGCCTGCGCGAACACCATGTCGTTCGCGACGCCGCGCTCATCCGCGGGCGCGTAGGCCGGGTCCAGCGCCGGCGACAGGCGCTGATCCTGGCTGGTCCCTTCGCGAACCAGTCTCAGTTCGTCTCTGTTTTGTGAGCAGTCGGCTGCGGAAGTCATAGGTCAGGAGTTGTCCGGCAAAAGGTTGATGGTTGAAGAGAGATTGATGTCCGTTCCTTCCAGCTTGTAGTAGGGATAGACGAAATTGAATCTCGAATTGGTCGATCTGACCCGGTAGGTCACCTCGATCAGCACCACGCCTTCCAGTTCGTCGCTCTCGTCCAATCGCACCCCTTCCAGATCGATGCGCGGCTCGTTGTAGAGGATGGCGGATTCCACTTTGTCGGTCATCAAGGTCTTCATGCGGGTGTCGAGACTCTCGAAAACCAGCTCGTCCAGATTGCAGCCGTATTGCGGCAGCATGATCCGTTCGCCCTGAGCGGTGCTGAGGAGAATTTCCAGACTGGAAGCGATATCCGCCTCCTGCTCGAGCATCTCCACGCGGGAGATGCTGCCGGTGAATTCGGGAGGAAACGACCAGCCGCGGCCGAGGAAATCGTTGTTCATGCTACCCTCCGATCAGCACGGTGAGAGCGCCGGGGGGGAGGACCGCGCCGCCGGCGGCGGTGAGGTCGGCGATCCTCGCGGCGGGCAAGCCCCCGATCAACACGGTCGCCGAGCCGGTGACGATAGCGTCCACGCCGCAGGTGTCGCCCAGGCGCGCGGCCGGCAGCCCCGCGATCAGCACGGTCGGCGCGCCCGGCGGGATGATCGGCGTCGGCACCCCGAGCGTAGCCGAGCTGGAAATCAAATCTGTCACCCGCGCGGCAGGGAACATGTTGGGCACCTCCTCGACCAGAGGGGACAGCAGGCAGGGCGAACACAAGCTGCCCCTACCAAGACGCCGCATCTGTAGGGGCGAACCTCGTGTTCGCCCGCCTGTTTTGAATATGCTGAATAGTTACGTTGGGCCTTGATTTTTTTTTGCGCATTTTGTGCTTTTTTGTGGCCAAAAGCCTTTTTCCGTTAATTGATCCGCACGATCCCGCCTTGCACCACCGTGGTGGCGCTCCCTTTTATGGTGGTGCTCGCCCCCGACAGCTCGGCGCTGGCGGTGCCCGCCGCCTTGAAGGAGGTCTGCGCTTTCAGATCCATGTTCGCGCCTTCCAGCTTGATGTCCTTGGCGGCTTTCAAGGTCAGATCCTTGAAGCTCTCGATCTTGATGCCGTTGTTGTCGAGGGTGATCTTGTTGCCGTTTTGATCCTGCAGCACGATGCCTTTGTCTTTCTCGGACAAGCTCAATTTGTTGCCGCCCGGCGTCTCGATGACGATGACTTTCTTGTCGTCGTCGAAGATCAAGCGCAGTTTCTCGCGGCTGACATACCCCTTGCGGTCGTTCTTGTCCTTGGCAGGCTCGGGCGCGGGTTTCGCGCTGCTGTTGCACATCCCCAAAACCACCGGATGGCGCGGGTCCGAGGCCAAAAATCCGACCACCACCTCGTCGTGTATCTCCGGACGGAAAAAGGTGCCGCGCTGCTTGCCGGCGTCCAGGGTGGCCAGGCGCGCCCAGATCCCGTCCTGCGCGGCGCTGACCAGGGGGAGCCGCACCTTGATGCGGTCCTCGCCGTCGGGGTCGTTTTCCAATGCCGTGACGACGCCGATCTGCAGGCCGCTTGGCGCCGGTATCAGGCCGGCGGCGGGGAGGGGACGCAGGTTGTAGCTCTGGGCGAACAATTCCGTGCTCAGCCCGAACTGCACGTCCGTTTCCCAGTTGCCGTTGGCGACCGTGTGGCGCACGCCGGAGACGTACATTTTCCCCTCGAAACGATCGCCGATGCCGGTGACTTCGATGATGTTGCCGGGTGCCACCCCGGCGAAGCCTTGAAATTTCGCCCGGCCGCGCACCTTCGCCAGCCGCTCCCTCAACAGCCGGCCGTCCGCCCAACTCTGCAGCTCCGGCTGGCTCAATTTGCCGCCGTGCCGCAACTGGTGCGGATCTCCGCCAATCACGTTCGCCAGGTCGGCGGCCGTGAGGTTGCCGTCGCTGGTTTTGGGGGGCTCCTTGGCCTGCACCTCCAGCACCTTTTGATCGGTGGCGTTCCAACTGCTGGCCCTGATGCCTTTGCTTTGCCGGCGCGCGTCGATCTCCGCATCCAACTCCAACAGGGTCGCGCCGTAATGCACGGTGACCACCGGCTGCGCTCCGGTGGCGGGCGTGGTCACGGTCACTTTTCCGTCCGTCACTATCACTACTTGCCCGTTGGCCTCGGCGCGGCACAGCAGGAAATCCCAGTCGGTGGAGTTGTATTGGGTCACCTCTTTCAAGGCGGGCTTGGTGGCCTGCACGTCCTTTTGCAGTTGGTAGGAGCCGATGATCTCCTCCATGATGGCGCTGTCTTTCTGGCCGGCAAAGTATTTGCTTTTTTCGCCGCTGTTCATCTTCACCGCCTGATCGCGGCACTCCACGGTCAGCAGGCTGCCGTTCTTGCGCACCCTGATGCTGTTCTTGATCACCAACCCCTTGAACACCGTGGTATTTTGCGAGCGGTAGCCGAATTGAATCTCGATCTTTTTGCCCGGGATGAAATGGGCGCTGTTGCTCGCCAGGAAGGTCGATTTCGACGCCTCCCCGTCGCGCAGTTGAATGGTCGCCGCCGGAATCCGGTTCAACTCCCTCGATATGGCGACCGATAGCACGTGGAACTCCCCGGAGATCTGCGAGCCGTCCACCAGGATGGCGACGGTGCAGATATCCGGCGTCGCAGGCGTTGGAATGGTGGATTGATTGCTCACGGTGTCGTGCCCGGTTTTTGGATGGGCGGGAATACCAGGTTGCTTCCCGGTTTCAGGCGGCGAAAATCGCCCAGGCCGTTCACCTGCGCCACGCTGAGATAGTATTTGGGGTCGCCGTAAATCTGGTAGCACATAAGCGGCAGGGTATCGCCCCCCTTGACCTTGCGCTGCTGGGTCAGGTCGGATGAACTCTTATTCTCCTTGGCGGCGCGTTTCTTCTCCTCGACGCTTTTGCGGAATTTCACCTTGGCAACGCTGCGGATCGGCTGGCCGTCCGGGTTGAACAGCTTGTGCGCGATGCTCAGCTCGATGGCCCGGCCGGTGAAGACCAGACTCCCCCACACCAGTTTCAGGTGGTAAGGCTCGTGGGATTCCCCTTGGTACCCCGTCAGCATCAGGCGGAAGTTGTTCACCTCGTCGTAAACCCCGTCAGGATTGGCCTTGCCGTCGATGATGCCGGTGTTGTCGAACAGGAACTCGAAGGTCAGTTCCTCCGGCAGCGTGTATTCGAATTTCAGTTGCGCGCCGCTGGTCCCCTGCCCCTGCGCATCCGAGGTTTTCACCTTGTACTCCAGGGTGTAACTCTCCGGGTTGATCAGAGCCTCGAAACTCTCCTTCGCCTCCGTTTTGCCGCCCTTCTCGGCGTCTTCGGAACTCGTGAAAGCGAGGATCAGCATTTTCTCCAATTTACCATTGGCAGCCATCAGCGCTCCGTTTTACCTTGAAGAACCTGTAACACCTGCTCCACGCATTCGGACACCAACGCGTCCTTGTCGCCGACCGACGGCCCGGGGGCGGCGGCTGCGGCGGGGCCAGGGGACGCGTTGACCGCGATACGGATATGCAACTCTTTGATCTCGATAGGCATAAACAATTCCTAAAAACTGAAAAGCTTTAAACAGGGATAAAAGTGATACAGGGGATAACCGCAAAAACAAAAATAGGCTTTGGGTTAAACCAAAAGTCTTTAAATCTTTTGTTTTTTATCCCCTTAATTCGTTTTATCCCTGTTAAAGTTTTTGACTTTGTTTATTGAATCGTGAAGTACCGGTACGAAAGTTCCATAGTCTCGATGACGACTGCGTTGTCGTTGGCGTTGAGATCGCTTACCTGCCACTTTTTCGGAATGGCGTGCGCGATTTTCCAGGTGCGCAGCGGCTCGCTCTTTTCATTCATCAAGATGACGTTGATGTCCGCCGGCTCGAAATCCCTGTCCCTGAACGCTTTCAGGCACCACTCTATGACGGTCGAATCCGTCAACATGCCGCGCTTCAAGGAGAGGTCGGAGTACTTGGTGCGCACGGGAAGCTTGTGGGTGAATCGATTTTCGCCCCCTTCCTTGTACTCCTCCATGTCGTATTCGACCGACAGCCCGGACACCGCCTGAAAGCGCACGTCGTCCTTGTTCTTGCTGATGCTGAATTCCACTTTGTAGTAAAATCCCCAGGGCGGATAATAGTCGGTTGTCATGGCTGGTCCGTTACACCTTCATCAGGGTCAAACCCTCGTGGGCGATCTCGAGAGTCTCGATGGCGGCCTCGTTGGCGTCCGATTTGAGATCCGGCGCGGTGACCTTGACCGGAAAGCATCGTGTCGCCGACCAGGCGGCGATGGGCTGATGCTTTTCGTTCAAAAGCCTGATGGTCACGTCCCGACGGTTCTGCACCCGTTCGTTGGCGATCTGGTTGAGCCAGGCGTTGTAGTCGAAGTCGCGCTCGAATTTGCCGCGCTTCAGGGTTATGTTGTTGTTCTTCACCAGGCCCGGCATGGCGATCTTGTTGAAATCCTTGCTGTCGCTGTGCCGGTACTCTATCTTTTCCCTTTCCATGACCAGGCCGGTCACCTCGGTGAAACTGATTTTTGCCCCGCCCCAATCAACCTGAAAGTGAAATCGCGGTAATGGATATTCCTGTGCCATGTGGCTCTCCTTTGCATGCGGTTAGCGGATCTTCGCTGCGGGAATAACGACGCCGGCCTACGACACCGCCATCTTGTGCGAGAACCTGAGGATGATGAATTCGGCGGGCCGCACGGCCGCCATGCCGATTTCCACGATCATGCGCCCTTCCAGGATGTCCAGAGGGGTCATGGTGGTGCCGAGCCCCACCGCGACGTAAAAGGCGTCTTCCGGCTTTACTCCCTGCAGGGCCCCCTGCCGCCAGAGCACGGTCAGGAAGTTCTCGATCATGGCTTGCACGCGCACCCAGGTGTTGGCGTCGTTGGGCTCGAAAACGAACTGCTCGGTGGCCTTCTTGCACGATTCCTCGGTGAAGATAAAAAACCGCCGCACGTTCACGTAGCGCCATTCGTTGTCGTTGCCGGCCAGGGTGCGGGCGCCCCAGACGAGCGTCCCTTTGCCGGTGAAATAGCGGATGGCGTTCACCGATTTGCCGGCGGTGACGTCCACGTTCATCTGCCCCTGGTCGGCGCTGGAAAACTGGATGGCGGGCTTGGTGACCGAGTTGACGCTGACGTTGGCCGGCGCTTTCCACACCCCGCGGCTGTTGTCCACGGCTGCGTAAATCCCCGCCATGGTGGAGCCGGGGGGCATCCGGCAGGCCATGTCCGCGATGGCCGCCTTTGCCTGCTCGTAGGCCCGGCTGTTTCCGGCCGCCAAGGTATCGAGCTTTACCGCGGCGGCGGCCGTGCCGTTGGTGACCAAAATCACGTCGGTTTGGGTCTCGTCGAAGGCGAAATCCAGCACCGTCTCGATGTTGGGAGCGTAGGCTGCGCCGTACTTGAGATTGTTGGTGCCGATGCCGTTGCTTCTGAAGTTTTGCACCGCGTCGAGCAGGGTGGCGTTGGGGTCGGACAAGGAAACCGTGTCGCCGTGAACGTCCATGACCACGAATCTGTCCTGCAAATCCGCGCACTGCTGGAGCGCCGCGTCGTGCAAGGTCTTGAAGTCGGCGATGGAAAGGCTCTGCGCCTCAGGGAAAAGCAGCAGCGTCGGCTCGTCCTCCTTCACCAGCACATCCAGACCTTTGGTCAACTCGGTTTCCACCAGGGCGGCGCCGAAGCTCGACTTGTATTTCTCCACCGAAACGATGTAGCAAGGTCCGCCGCCGTTGGCGAAATACATCTGCAGCGCGTAATTCATGACGTGCTTGGAGCGGTTCGCTTCCGCGACGCTCGCCACCGCCGAGAGCACAGTGACGATGCCGTTGTCCTGGCTCTGCTGCACGGTCACGCTGATGCTTTCCTCGTTTTGCGGGTTGCCGAAGTATTTCACATACTCCACCATCGAGGAAATTCTCTTGGGCTTCAATTTCAGGTCGTTGGGCGCCAGGTCGTCGGCTATCTCCGTGTACCCGATAAAGGCCGGTATGGCAGTCTCCACCGGTGCGATGGACGGCGGAAACTTGGTGATTTCCTCTATGTAGACCCCAGGCGTCTTGTACAGTGGCATGCGCTTTACCTCCTTTTTGTTTTGACCCAAGAAGCGGACTATATGAAGATTTCCGAGACGAGTTGCGTGACCTGATTGCCGTTTTTCACCGCCTTCACCAGGCCTTCCGACGGTTTGCGTTTCAGTCCTGCGTTGCCGAAATAGGTCATCGGCAGCGGCCCCGGTTCGGTTGAGATCAAGGCACCGGTGCCCTTGTCTAAATATTGGCGGACGGTCGAGCGGTTTTTGAAACGAATCTGGAAAACCGGGCAAGCCGCCTTCGCCTGCCCGCCGCCGTCGACGAAGCTGTAATCGGGGTCGTCTCCGCGCAGCGCCGACAGTTGGATCAAGGCGAAGGCCTCGTCCGGGATCTCGTCGTCGAGCCTGACGCCTCGCGCCGGAGCCCCGGTCATACCTGCGGGGGGCGCTATCGGCGGCGGATCGGCCTGGTGGGCGAACACCGGCAGATCGGCGGCTTGGGCGGCAAGTTGCTGCGTCCCCGCGCCCGGCTGGTCGCCGGTCAATTGCAGCAGCGCGCTTCCCGACAGCACCAGGGATTCGACCTGATCGTCCGCCGCCGGAGCGGGGATTTCGCGCGACAGGAAAAGGGCCTTGCCGGCGCCGCTTCCCCGCGGAGCGCCGGTCAAATTGGACCACACCGGCGCGTTTTCCTTGAATCGGTAGATTTGATCTTCCGGCTGGTAGTAAATCTCGTAGATCTTCTGCCGCCGCAGCGTCAGCGAGGTGTAGTTATGGAAGCCGGGGTCCTGAACGGTGACGAAGAATTGCAAAGTCGTGTCCGTGGGCACCGTGGCGCCTTTGGGCAGTGCCGCTATCAGCCCCAGCGAGCTGTTCTTATAGACACAGCGCAGACCGTTCAGAAGCGTCGCCGTCGTGGCAGTCGGAGTCACGGTAAGGATCGGGCGCACATCGTAGGAGAGCAGACGGTCGTCCCTCTTCGACTGCGAAGCGATCGCATCGAATACGGTGGCCCCCTCGTCCAACCAGTAATGGTGGAGCAGGCGTATCTCGAACAAGCGCTGGAATCCGCTTTCGACTATTTCCGTCATGTGAAGGAGTTCCGGTAATGGTAGAAGTCGTTGACCACGTCGGTGATGACCCCGGCTTCCTGCTGCACCGCTCTGAACTTCAGTTCGAGCATTCTCAGCACATACAGGACGAACGGGTATTGTTTGCCGCCCAAGGTGGCCCACAAGTAGTTGACCTCTTCCATGGTGGGAGAGTACAGATCGAAGATCAGTTTGAACGACTCCAACTGGTCGAGAGGGTTGATCGGGACGCTGGAGGTGGTAATGGATTCAGGCGCCACGTTGTCCTGAGTGAACACGTTCCGGTACTGAAAGAACCGAATCGTCCTGGAAAGCACCGTCAGCGCGTTTATGTATTCCGTGTGGGTAGCCGTAACCAATATCAGGAAATTCAGGAAGACCGGAGGATTCTCGTAGGTGACCTTCATGGTCGCGTCGTTGCGGGTCCGGGTCGGAACGTTTTTCAGGGTTTTTTCTTCCTTGGTGTTCACCAGAGTCAAATACATCTTGTTTCTCAGCAGGCCGCCGTTTCCCGACACGGCGACCAGCCCTTCCGACACGTTGCCCAATCCGACCTGGGGCTGCACCGGAGCCGAATCGGTCCCATAGGTGTCCGAGAGATGCTTCTCCAACTCGTTCATGACGATGATCAGGGCATGCGATATCATGAGGGCTCTCATGTGATGATTGTATATTTGAATTAATTAAAGCGTCTGAATTGTACAGACCGAGAAATGGATGTCAAATGCGGTTTGGGGAAATTATGCGAAAAGATTTTTTTTTGCCCCGTCCCACTTTCATGGAGGATGAGGCCCCCCCTAAAAGTGGGAGCGAGTTGCAGGAGCTTACTTAATGGCAGGGAATGGCAGGGAGGGATGGGATCCGGTGGAATGGCAGTCAGGCTATGCGCAAACGGCGGATTTTATTTATAGAAAGACGCGGTAGTCGAGATTGAGGGCTTTCGCCAATTTCTTGGCTGTTTCCTTGCCAATGACGCGTTTGCCGTTTTCCATCTCGCTTATATGATGTTGCGCTATGCCCGTAAGCGCAGCTAATTGTTTCTGTGTCAGTCCCTCTTTACCACGCCCTCCTCGGATACTGACGCCGCCGCTGTTCCACGCGAGTTCAGGCGAGACTTCTTCCAAATCGTACAACTCCTTTTCGTCCAACCTGACTTCGGCAACGACTTCCACCTTCAGCGATTGTGCAATCCGGCGGAGTTTGGCGACATCGGCGCGCTCCCCCCTGAAACGAACTTCGATCAGATTTTCAGTAAGGTGCTTTTTCGTGCGTTCCAACATAAGTAACCTCCACAACCCTCACTTGGTCATCAACCACTTCCCACACAACGACATACGTCGGCTTTCCCTTCTTGACATGGCAATGATGCCTGACATCGGATAGTTTCGAGTAATTTCGCCAGTTTCCTCGAATCGGCCCAGCTTTGCGGAGTTCCAGCATCAGCACGTCGACAATGTCTCTGACGGCCTTGGGTAACTTTTGGTATTGCTTCGCCGCCTTTTTTGTCAGCCCTATTTTCCAATCCATCCTCAACATATCCCATAAAATGGTATATCGTCAAGAGAGTAAATTTTTCTCTTGTGCTCTTGCGGATTGTTTGTTTTCATGCCTGTACTTCTACAATTGGAGGCCATGAGATGAAAAGCGTAACCTTGGAAGTATGTTCCCGCGAGAAGATCAACGCCCGGTTCTTGCACGCCTTCGAGGGCGAACCGCAAGGCGCGTTTATAAGCTTCGAATCGCCGGCATTGTTGTTTAAAGTGATTTCCGGCAAGCGCTGGGACTTGCTCAAGGTAATGACCGGCGCGGGACCTCTGTCGATACGAGAGGCAGCCCGGCGAATGCTGAGGGATGTGAAAGCCGTGCACGGCGACGTTCAAGCGCTTCTTAACGCCGGGCTGTTGCAGAAAACGGAAAGAGGTCTCATCGTCTTTCCCTATGACGCCGTGCATGTGGACTTCATGCTGAAGGCGGCGTGATTTCTCACGGCGAGCCTGTCCCCACCTGTAGGTACTTCTTCACCGTGCGCCGATCGAGTTGCGTCCGACGCGACACCTCTTCGTAGCTGCCGAAGCGCCGATACAGCAGCGCGCAATAACCTGCCAGCAGGGCTTCGGCGGTCAACACCCCGTCCTTCACCCCCAGGGCGAGTCTATCGCCCTCGTCCCGCTGCACGCCGCCCCTCTTCATCCCCTGATAACGCCCGGTCAGGATCACCCGTTTCACCGCCTGCTCCAACTCCCTGACGTTGCCCGGCCAGGAATAGTCCGCGCCCACATCCTGCTGCAGCATCTTTTTGACCTGCCGATTCTCCCGGTCCGACGCCTCGCCCGCCAAGCGTGCGAGGATGCTGTCCAAAAGGCGCCCCATCTCCGCCGGCTCTTCCTGAAGCCGCTGGCGAAGCGGCGGCAGCGTGATCACCTCGGAACAGAGCCGGTAGTAGAGGTCGGCGCGGAACTCTCCGGCGGCGAGCAGCTCGTCCAGCGGCCGATTGGTGGCGGCGACGATGCGCCCGCTGAAACGCTTGGCCTCGTGGCTTCCCACCGGGGAAAAAATCCGCTCCTGCAACACCTGGAGCAGCTTTATTTGCACGGGCACGCTCACGTCGCCGATCTCGTCCAGGAAGATCACCCCGTGGGGGGCGCAGCGGCTGAAAAGCCCCTCGTGGTGCTCGACGGCGCCGGTAAAGGCGCCCTTCTTGTGGCCGAACAGTTCGGATTCCAGCACCCCCTCGGAATACTGGGAGAGATTGATGGCGACGAAGTTGCGGGCAAAGCTTTCGGTAAAGGCGTTCCTGACCGGATCGAAGGGGATGAAGCCCGAGCGCCCGATGGCCGCGGCCGCCGCCCCCTTGCCGGTGCCGGTTTCCCCTAAAAGCAGTATGGAGAAGTCCTCCATCCGGTCCCAAAGGCGCGACTCGAACCAGCGGATGTCGTGGGTGAAGACGCAGTCCCAGAGCTGCCGGCGCAAGGTCCGCATGGAACTCGAACTCCCCACCAGACCGGTCTTGATGAAATAAAAAGCGCGACGCAACTGGAAGAAAAAAGCGAAGAAACGCAGCGTCTCCTCGTCGGTCATGCCGAATGCCGCCAGTTCCGCCAGCACCTTGCCGGCGAAGGAGACGCGTTCGGTTGCGCCGCTTTGCAGTTGTGCCTGGATCAGCCGGTCGAAGTCGCCGACGTGGCGGTGAAAGACCTGAAAGAGAAAGACCGATCGCAGCACTTCCCGACGGTTTCCTTCCTGGCGCCGCAAGTCGGCTATCCCCCTGCGGCGCAAGCTGTCGATGCGTTCTTCAATGCTGGCGACCACGGCTCGCAGGATTTCATCGTCGGAGGAACCGGGAGCGGCTCGGCCAATGAGCCGGTCGAGATCGCCCCGCGTCTCCCCGAAAGGATTGGCGAAAGCGGCGCGTGCAACCGTCTCGAAAAAATTCCATTCATCGCTGGTGATATTTATTTTTTTCATACACGTAATGTACAGCTCATGTGCATATCATGTCAATTAAAGGTTCACCTATCTATGGCCCAAGGATGAATCTCCGGCCGTAAATCTATGTAATATTAGCATGATAGCTGGCAAGCGGATTTTTCGGCACGCTCTCTGTAATGGCATAGCCATCGAAAGCGAAAAAGCCTCGGAATGTCGAGTCAAAAAAGGGGAATTGCGGGATGAATGCACACGGGTTAATTGTCGCTGTTATGCTCTTGCTGGTTGTTTCTTCCCGAAAGGCGGACGCCATGGAAGCTGGAAAAAACATCATCGATATTCACTGCCATACGGCCGGCATCGGCGCAGGAGGGAGCGGTTGCTTCGTCTCCCCCGCCCTGCGCAAAAGCTGGAAATATCGGATCTACCTGCGCGCTTTCGGCGTGACCGAAAAGGATCTGGTCAAGGAAGGAGACGTCCTGGTGCTGCGCAGGCTTTCGGAAAAACTGGCGCAGTCGCGGCGCGTGGCTGCGGCGGTGGCGCTGGCGATGGACGGCGTGGTGGGGGAAGACGGCGAACTGGACCTGGCGAAGACCGAGATCTACATCCCCAACGAGTTCCTGGCCGCCGAGGTCAGGCGCTACCCGAATCTCCTTTTCGGGGCGAGCATCAACCCGTACCGCAAGGACGCCGTTAAGCGCCTGCAAGACGCCGCTGCCGGCGGCGCAGTCCTTATCAAATGGCTCCCCTCCATTCAGCATATTGATCCGGCCGATCAGCGGCTGATCCCTTTCTACCTGAAGCTCAAAGAGCTGGGGTTGCCGCTTCTCACCCATACCGGCGAGGAGAGCTCGTTTACCTGGACCCGGGACGAATTGGGCGACCCGGAGCGCCTGCGCCTGCCGCTTTCCTTGGGGGTGACCGTGATCGCCGCCCACGCCGCGAGCAACGGCCGCAACGAGGGCGAGCGCAATCACGACCGTTTCCTGCGCCTTTGCCGCGAATATCCCAACCTCTATGCCGACATCTCCGCGCTCACCCAGTTGAACCGCCCGGGCCACCTGCAGCGGCTTTTGAAGCATCGTGAACTGCACGGCCGCCTCCTCTACGGCACCGACATGCCCCTGCTGAACACCGGCATCGTCTCCCCGTATGCCTTCCTTGGGCGTCTTTCGCCTCGGCGCATCCTCGCCATCGCCCGCATCGACAACCCCTGGGATCGAGACGTGGCGCTCAAGGAGGCATTGAGCGTCGGCAACGAGATTTTCGCAAATTCCAACAAGCTCGCTAAGGCAGACAGAAGATAAATGTTATAGTGGATGATCTTTTTTTCAGGCGTTGCCTGGACGCCTCTCGGAGGACGCAAAAATGAAAACTGCCCGCGGGCAAAACTCCTTTTTTTGGCTCAACACCACGCAATTTCTCGGAGCACTCAACGACAACATCCTGAAGCTGCTGATCATCTTCTACCTGATCGGCAACCATGGCGGCAGCAGCGCGGGGGCCATCACCGCCGCCGTCGGCGCGGCCTTCGTCCTCCCCTTCCTGCTCTTTTCGGCTCCGGCCGGGGGACTGGCCGACCGTTTCGCCAAGTCCCGCCTGATCGTCGCGGTGAAAGTCGTGGAGGTGGCGGTCACCGCTTTGGCGGTGGCGGCTTTCGCCGTCGGCGTGGAGAACGCCCTCTACCTGGTCGTCTTCCTGATGGCGACGCACAGCGCCCTTTTCGCTCCCGCCAAGTACGGGGTGATCCCGGAGCTGGTCGCCAAGGACCAGCTCTCCCGGGCCAACGGCCTGATCGAATCCTGCACCTTCCTGGCGATCATCGTCGGCACCGCCCTCGCCTCGGTCCTGACCCAACTCTGCGGCGGACGGTTCTGGCTCGCCGCCGTCCTCTGCCTGGCCGTCGCCCTGAGCGGCCTTGGCTCAGCCCGCATGCTGAAGCCGACCGCGGCGCCCGCAACCGCGCGCCCCATCGCCCTCTTCCCCGCCGAAATCCTGCGCACGGTGAACGGCATCCGGGGGGACCGTCACCTGCTGCTGGCCATCGTCGGGCTGGCCTACTTCATGTTCGTGGGCGCCTTCGCCCAATTGAACCTGATCGGCTACGGCATGGAGCGCTTGGGGCTGCCCGAGGCGCAAAGCGGCTACCTGTTCCTGGCTGCGGCGCTCGGCATCGGTCTCGGCTCCCTGCTGGCGGCGAAACTCTCCGGCCGGGACGTGGAATTCGGCATCGTCCCCATCGGGGCGGCCGGCCTCGCCGTCGCGCCGGTCCTGCTGCACGTCGCCCCGAACAACCTCGTCACCTGCCTGGCCATCATCGCCTTCTTCGGAATCTCCGCCGGCCTCTTCAGCCTGCCGCTGCAGACCTTTATCCAGTTCAGGGCCGATCCCGCCAAGCGCGGCGAAGTGCTGGCCGCCTCCAGCTTCATCAACTGGGTCGGGATACTGGTGGCATCGGGACTCACCTGGCTTTTCAGCGGGCCGTTGCAGCTCAGCGCGGCCCAGGGCTTCAGCCTGATCGGCGCCTCCACCCTGCTCTTGACCGCGCTCTCCCTTTGGCTTCTTCCCGACTTCCTGCTCCGTTTCGTCGCCCTTATCACCATGAGGCTCTTTTACCGCATCCGCATCGTGGGCGCCGAGAATCTCCCCGTGGAGGGGCCGGCGCTCCTGATCCCCAACCACGTCACCTGGGTGGACGCCCTGCTGTTGACCGCCACCAACCAGCGCCGAATCCGCTTCGTCATGGAGCGCAGCATCTACAACACGCCTTTTTTGAACTGGCTCTTCCGCCTGATGGGGGTGATCCCGGTCTCTTCCGGCGATGGCAGGAAGGGGATCGTCGAGTTCATCAAGCGGGCGCGGGCCGCCCTGGACGAAGGCTACATGGTCTGCATCTTCGCCGAAGGGGAGCTCACCAGAAACGGCATGCTGCGTGAGTTCCGGGGCGGCTTCGAGCGCATCGTCAAGGACAGCGGCCATCCGATCATCCCGGTCTACATCGGCGGCGCCTGGGGAAGCATCCTCTCCTATGCCCACGGCCGCCTCCTTTCCCGGCCGCCGGCCATCTCCCCCTATCCGGTCTCCATCCATTTCGGAGAAGCGATGCCGGCAGGGAGCCTTGCCGTGGAGGTGCGGCAGAAGGTCGCCGAGCTTTCCTGCGACTACTTCGATTCCCGCAAGCCCGGTCGCAAACCGCTGGCGTCGTGCTTCATCCGCTCGGCCAGAGAAAACTGGCGGCGCCCCGCCATAGCCGACACCTCAGGCAAGACGCTCAGCTACGGCAGAACCTTGGCCGCGGCGATAGCCCTGGCAGGGAAACTGGAGAGCGCCATCGGCAAGGAGGCCTATGTCGGCGTGCTGTTGCCGCCGTCGGCGGGAGGCGTGCTCGCCAACCTGGCGCTTTCGCTTAGCGGGCGCGTGCCGGTAAACCTCAACTACACCGCCGCCGAGGCGTCGTATCGCTCGGCTATCGAGCAATGCGGCATCGCCACCGTGATCAGCTCGCGCGCCTTCCTGGAGACGGTTCCCGCCTTGCCGCGGGTGGAGGGAACGATCTATCTGGAGGATCTGCTCCCCGCCCTCTCCGGCGTCGAAAAGGCGATCGCCCTCCTCAAGGCGCGCCTGTTCCCGTCCGCGCTCCTTTGCCGGCAATCAGGCTTTCATGCCGATCGGACCGCCACGGTGATCTTCTCCTCCGGCAGCACCGGCGAGCCCAAAGGGGTCATGCTCAGCCACCACAACATCATGTCCAACATCGAGGCCTTGCGCATGGTGTTCCGGGTGAACCTGAACGACAACGTCTGCTCCGCCCTCCCCTTCTTCCATTCGCTCGGGTTCACCGGCACCTTGTGGTTCCCGCTGGTGAGCGGCTTCTCCGCCGCCTACCATCCCAACCCGATGGACGGCGAGAAGATCGCCCAGGTGGTGCGCGAGCACAAGTCCACCATCCTGCTGGCGACGCCGACCTTCCTGTTGGCCTATCTGCGCCGGGCGAAGAAGGAGGATTTCGCCACCCTAAGGCTGGTGGTGACGGGGGCCGAAAAGTTGAAGGTGAAAGTGGCCGACGCCTTTCAGGAGAAATTCGGCATCCGCCCGCTGGAGGGATACGGCGCCACCGAGCTGTCGCCGGTGATCACGCTGAGCCTGCCGGACGTGGAGATCGACGGGGTGCGGCAGCACGGCGCCAAGGAGGGGAGCGTCGGGCACCCGGTGCCGGGCGTCGCCATTCGCGTGGTCGATCCGGAGAGCGGCGCGGCGCTCAAGCCGGGGGAGTCGGGGCTGATCCTGGTCAGGGGGCCCAACGTCATGCTTGGTTATCTGGGGAGAGCCGACAAGACCGCCGAGGCGGTTCGGGATGGCTGGTACGTGACCGGCGACATCGGCGTCATGGACGAGGACGGCTTCATCCGCATCACCGACCGGCTCTCCCGTTTCAGCAAGATCGGAGGCGAAATGGTGCCGCACGGCGCGGTGGAAGACGAGCTGCACGGCCGGCTGGGGCAAAACGGCGTGCTGGCTGTCACCTCCGTGCCCGACGAGAAGAAGGGCGAGCGGCTGATGGTCGTCTACACCAAAGGAGCGGCCGACGCCGACGCGCTGTATCGCCTGCTGGCCGAGAGCGCGCTCCCCAACCTCTGGAAGCCGGGGCGGGACTGTTATCTGGAAGTGGACAGCCTGCCGATGCTCGGCACCGGCAAGCTGGATCTGAGGGGGTTGAAGGAGATCGCCCTGGCGGCGCGATAGGGAAGCGAGTCGTCGGCACGAGGGCGAAAGACGTCAATCGCCATGTTTTCTTTGACATTGGTCCCCGCCTATTTTAACCTGCGATAGGCGTTTGTGTTCCGCCTGGCAACCGCTCTAAAAGGAGAATATACATGAAAGTATTGGTCGACTTGTGCGTCGTGCCGCTTGGCGTCGGAGTGTCGCTATCCCCCTATATCGCAGCCTGCGAAAAGGTGCTGAACGAGGCCGGGCTGAAGACGGCTTTGCACTCCTACGGCACCAACATCGAGGGGGAATGGGACGAGGTGTTCGCGGCGGTCAAGCGCTGCCACGAGGTGGTGCACCAGATGGGCGCGCCGCGCGTGACTACGACCATGAAACTGGGCACGCGGACCGACCGCGAACAGACCATGGAAGAGAAGATAAAAAGCGTGCAGGACAAGATGGCCTGACCTTGGACCTTTAGCCGGAGGACAGAGCCTCAACGGCCAGCATTTCCACTTCGAAGATGACGTCGGCGCCTGCGGGGATGGGCTCGCGCAAATATCGCGTCTCACCTGAAGGGATCGACTGCGAAACGTCCCCTCCCTCTCCGGGTCCAAACTCGTAGGCGATCCCCGGGGGGGTCTTTTTGTCCAACGTGAAATGCGATCCCTTGGGAAAAGCAAAGAGATTAACTTCCGAGGCGGGCACTTGAATGATGCGACGTTCGCCGGGCTTCATTCCGATGAGACCGGCGTCCAGGGCGGGGGGAACGCTGCCCGCGCCGACAACAAAATCCAGCGTATTCTGCTCTCCTACCTGATAGATCTTGCCATCTTGCAGCCGGCATTTGAATCTGACCCTCACCTTGTTGCCCTTTCCAGCTTCCATTCATAACCGCCTTTTGCGCCAGTACGGCTGGTCTTTGGCGCCGAGAGAATTGGTTGTCTGAGAACGAAAGGGAAACTATAGCAGCCGGATCTTGGATTACAAAATCGACAGCGGTTAAACCTGAAATATCCGATCCTATCCGATCCAAGCCGCGCCGAAAACCCCTGCCGAATCGCCCAGCCGGTTTTTAAGAATCGGGGTGCGCAGGTCGTTGTGGAAGGCGTAGTGCCGCACCCGCTCGACGCCGCGGCTGTAGAGCTCTTCGATGTTGGAGAGCCCGCCTCCCAGCACCACCGCATCCGGGTCGAGGATGGAGATAACCCCGCCCAGGCTGCGGCCGAAGTCATCCAGAAAGGCCTCGAAGGCGGCACAGCAGCGCGGCTCGCCGGCTCTGGCGCCGGCAACGATCCGCTCCATGGAAAGGCTCTCCCCGTAACGGCTTCGGAAGCTTTTTTCGACGCCGGAACCGCTGATCTTCGTCTCCACGCAACCGCGATTGCCGCAGTAGCAGGCGGCCCCGAGGGGATCCACCGACAGGTGCCCCCACTCGCCGCAGATCCGATGCGGCCCCTCCCGCACCTCACCTTGCCAGCAGATGCCGCCGCCGCATCCGGTCCCCATGATCACTCCGAAAACTACGCCGTATCCGGCGCCCGCCCCGTTGCGGCACTCCGCCAAGGTAAAGCAGTCGGCGTCGTTTCGCACCTTGATCTTTCTGCCCAACAGCCGCTCCAGTTCGGCTTGAAAGGGACGGCCGATCAGGCAGACGGAATTCGCGTTGCGCACCAGGCCGGTCCCGGCGTCGACGGAGCCCGGAATGCCCACGCCAACCGAGTAGTCGCTGCCGGGAGGCAGGCACGAAGAAGCGTCGAGGACTATCTGAGCCACCGAGGCGAGGATCGCCTCGTACCCCTCGGCCAGCGGCGTCGACCTGCGTTCGCGCAATAGGACCGCATCGGCACGGTCGAGAACCACGGCCTCGGTCTTGGTGCCGCCCAAGTCGACGCCGATCCGGTAAATTTGCTCGTTTTCCATAAGCGGCCCCCACCTTGTGATTCCGAAGAGTTAACCCCAGATTTCGGAATTCAGAAATACCGGCGATGCCCGGGACTTGGTCTTTCTCGATGCTTTCTCGATGGGGAATGACTGGCGGGAATGGGGCTTAAAGGAAGGAAAGGCGCCGCGGCTAGGATTCCGGTTGCTCCTGGATCTTTTTCTCCTTCAGGAAAACCACGATGGCGCCGCTTCCCCCCATTTCCTTGGGGGCGGGAGCGAACTCGCTGATCATGCTCTTGCCGATGTCCCTGAGCCACCCGGAGACGGCGGACTTCAGGACCGGCTCGCTCGCAGAGTTGTTGCCCTTGCCCGTGATTACCAGCACGCCTTTCTGGCCTCGGTTATAAGCGCCTTTCACGAAACGCTCCAGGTTCTCGAGCGCCTCGTCCTTGGTGAGTCCGTGCAGGTCGAGTTGCAGGTCGATCCTGATCCCGCCCCGGCGCACCTGCCTCAACCGGTTGACCGGCGCGGGACGTTGCGGGACCGCCTCTTCTGAGAGATCGTCGCCGAAGCGGACATCCATCTTCAAGGCCTCCACGGCCTGCATAAAAATGCGCTGTTCCTCGTCGTCGCGCTGCGCCTTGGCCGGAGGCGCCTTGACCCGTGACGGCGCGGCGGCTGCCGGACCCAGACGGCGCACGTCGGCTACCGCCTCCCAAAACAGCGCAGCATCGTCCTGCTCGGGGAGCTTTACCGCTTTGGGAGGAGGAGTCGGCGCGGCGACCGGCTTGCTCAGCTCAAGCGTCGTGCCCTTCAACCCCTTGAAGGGAGAAACGGCGAATTCCTTCTCTTTTTCCTTCGGTTTCTCTTTCTTTTTCATGGCTTCAAGCCCGTTCCTTTGATACCGGCACCATCTGGACATTAACGAATGCGGCAGATTTAGAGGGGAGCTTTATTAGTTGCGTCCAATTGAACATGGTATACTACCAAGGTTTCGGGTTGGATGTCAACAAGAGTCGCCCGGATCGGCCAGGAAGCGATAGCAGCGGAACCGGCGGGCGTTCAGGCGCCGCATCAGGGGGAGGGCATATGCATACCGGGTTGAGCGATGTCGGCGACACGCAACGCAAGGAGGGAGCCGGCGATTCCGGTTTGGAGCTGGCCGCGATGCTGGTCAAATGCGGCTTGCTCGCGGATGAACAACTCAAATATGCGCAGCGGGTAAAAAGAAAGCTTCCCACCCCGCGCACGCTGATCGCGGTCATGCTCGATCTGAACTTTTTCAGCAGGGAGCAGCTCCGGGAAACGCTGCGCAGCAACATCGTCGCGGTCAAGCTCGGCGCCCTGCTGGTCGAACTGGGCTACTTGAAGCCCGCGGAACTGCAGGCGGCCCTGGGGATGCAGCACGAAGGGGACAACTGCAAGATGCTGGGGGAGATCCTGGTCGAACAGCGCTTCATCCAGGAGTACACCCTGGCGGAGGCGCTGGCCTCGCAGCTCGGCTATCCGTACATCGAGCTGGAGCCCTCGGACATAGACCGCGCCCTGCTGGCCCGAGTGCCGCCGCAGTGGATCGCCCAACACAGCTTCATTCCGGTCAGAGAGGAGCACGGCCAGGTCCTGGTGGCGATCGCCGACCCCTTGAACCTTGAGGGGAGAAAAACCGCGGAGAAGCTGTTCGGCGCGGGGACCGTCTTCGCCATCGCCACGCTGAAGGGGATCCGGGAGGTGGTGACCTCGCTGAAGAGAGGCATCCTGCAGGGGAGCGCCACCGCCACGGACGAACATACGGTGACCGGCATCGTCAACTCCATCTTCGAGGAGGCGCTGAAGGACGGGGCGAGCGACATCCACATCGAGCCGCTGCGGGGCTCCCTCAGGGTGCGCTTTCGCCGGGACGGCATGCTCACTCTTTACAAGGACCTGGCCAAAGAACTGGCCATGCCCATCAGCAGCAGGATCAAGGTGATGGCCGAGGCGGACATCGCCGAAAGAAGGCGCCACCAGGACGGCAGGATCTGTTATGAGAGCGCCAAGAGCGGCTCCAGCCTCGACATGAGGGTTTCCTTCTACGTCACCATCTACGGCGAAAAGATCGTGCTGCGCCTGCTGAGCAAGAAGGGGGAGCTTTTGGACTTGAACGAGATCGGCATGCCGGCGCGCATGCTGGAGAAGTTCATCGACGACGCGCTCGACACCCCCAGCGGCGTGCTGATCGTCACCGGACCGACCGGCAGCGGCAAGACCTCGACCCTCTACAGCTGCGTGCGGCACATGAACGACCTCAACACCAGCATCGTCACCGCCGAGGAGCCCGTGGAGTACGTCATCGAGGGGATCGCCCAGTGCTCGATCAACCCGAAGATCGGGGTGACCTTCGAGGAGACCCTGCGGCACATCGTGCGCCAGGATCCCGACATCATCGTGCTCGGCGAGATCCGCGACAATTTTTCCGCCGAAACCGCCATCCAGGCCGCTTTGACCGGCCACAAGGTGCTCACCACCTTCCACACCGAGGACAGCGTCGGCGGCCTTTTGCGCCTGATGAACATGAACATCGAGGCGTTTCTGATCGCCTCCACCGTGGTCTGCGTGCTGTCGCAACGACTGTTGCGCCGCATCTGCCCGGAGTGCATCGAGCCGTACCTGCCGACGCCCACGGAGCTTCGGCGCATAGGCTACAGCAACCTCGATCTCAGGGGCGCCGAGTTCAGCATCGGGCGGGGCTGCCCCAAGTGCAGGTTCAGCGGCTACCGGGGGAGGGTCGGGGTGTTCGAGATGCTGATTTTGAACGAGATGGTGAAGGACGCGATCCTCAGCAAGAAGACCTCTTATGAAATCAGGAAGGTCTCCACGGAAACGACCGGCATGGTGACGCTGCTGGAGTCGGGACTGTGCAAGGCGGCCAGCGGCCTGGTTTCCCTGCAGGACGCGGTACGACAGTTGCCAAGGCTCGGCAAGCCGCGCCCCATCGCCGAGATTCGGCGCCTTTTAGGAGAATGACCATGCACACGCGACCTTTTGTCGAGGTGATTAAAGAGCAGCTCGATTCCGAATCGCTGAACCTGCCGATGTTCCACCCGATCGCCGTGAAGTTGCAGAGCGTGCTCGCCACCAGGGATTTCACCATCGAGCGGGTGGTCGCCCTGATCATCAAGGACCAGGCGCTCACCACCCAGATACTCCGGCTGGCCAACTCCCCCTATTTCAGCGGACTCGCCAACGTCACCACCATCACGGAGGCGGTCGTGCGTCTGGGCGCGGCGGAGATCGCCAGCGTCGCCATGCTGGCCTCGCAGCAGGACAGCTACAACACCTTCACGCTGCCGGAGTTGAAGTCCCACTCGCGGCTGCTTTGGCGGCACGCCTTCGGCTGCGCCATCGGCGCCAGGTGGCTGGCGGGGAAGATCGGCTATCAGCACTTGGCCCAGGAAGCTTTCATAGCAGGGCTCCTGCACGATATCGGCAGCCTCTTGATCCTGAAGGTGCTGGAAGGGATGCACCTGGCCGATCCGGACGGAAAGGGGGTGTCCCGCGAACTGACCGTGGAGATCATCGCCGCCATGCACACGGATTCCGGACACCAGTTGCTGCTGAAATGGAACCTGCCGGAGCCGTACTGCACCATCGTCAGGGACCACCACAAAGAGCAGGCCGACACCTCGAACGTGCTGCTCAGCATGGTCCGCCTGGTCGACAACACCTGCAAGAAATTGGGCCTTGGCTGCGCGCCGGACCGCGACCTGATGCTGGCCGCCACCTTCGAGGCGCAAGGGTTGGGGATCAAGGACATCTTGCTCGCCGAGTTGGAGATCATGATCGAGGACTCGCTGGAGATGGTTTCCAGCTGACGCCCCCCCGCTTCACCCTCTCCCCGCCCTTCTCCCAGCAACGGCACTGGCGCTAACTTAACTTAAGTAGCCATTGCACCAAAGCAGTCCCCCTCCCGCAAGGGGAGGGGGAGCTCTCGGCAAAAGCTTAAGTTAGCGCTTATGCCCAGCAAAGGAGAGGGGGCCTTTGATCCCGGGGAGAGGAAAGCCGGCGCTCAATGCGCCTCGCTCCAGTTCAAGCCGAAGTTCAGGTCCACCTTCAGCGGCACTGCCAGCGGCAGCGCCGCTTCCATCTCCTCCCGCACCAGCTGCTCCATCGCGGCGCGCTCCCCCACGGGCACCTCAAACACCAATTCGTCGTGCACCTGCATGATCAGCCGGCTTGACACTCCTTCGCGCTGCATCCGGCGACTGACCCGGATCATGGCGGCCTTGATGATGTCGGCCGCCGACCCCTGGATCGGGTAGTTCACGGCGTTTCGCTGGGCGAAGGCCCGCACGTTGCCGTTGCCGCTGGCGATCTCCGGGATGGCCAGCCTGCGGCCGAGGATGGTGGCGACGAAGCCGCAGACCTCGGCCTCCCTGATGCAGCCGTCCAGAAAGCTCCGGGCGCCGCTGTGCCGCTCGAAATAGTTATCGATGAAGGCCTTCGCCTGCTTGGGAGTGACCCCCAACTCCTTGGCCAGGCTGAACGCCCCCTGCCCGTAGATGACGCCGAAGTTGATCACCTTGGCCTGACGCCGCATGTCGGCGGTGACGAACTGCGGGAAGATGTCGAACACCTCCGCCGCCGTGCGCAGGTGGATGTCCTCTCCCGCGGCGAAGGCCTCGCAAAACACCCGGTCCCCCGACAAGTGCGCGAGCACCCTGAGCTCGATCTGCGAGTAGTCGGCGGAGAGCAGCAAGGCCCCCTCCTCGGCGATGAAGGCGCGCCTGATGCCGCGCCCCTCCTCGCCGCGAATCGGTATGTTCTGCAGGTTGGGATCGCTCGAGGAGAGCCTCCCCGTGTTGGTGACCGCCTGGTTGTAGGAGGTGTGCACCCGGCCGGTTTGACTGTCCACCAGCTTTGGGAGCGCGTCCGTGTAGGTCGACTTCAGCTTCGATATGCTCCGATACTGGAGCAGCAGCTTGGCCACTTCATGCTCCTCGGCCAGCCGCTCCAATTCCTCGACGTTGGTGGACCAGCCGGTCTTCCCCTTGGTCTTCTTGCCGACGGCCAGCCCCATCCGTTCGAAGAGCATCTCTCCCAGTTGTTTGGGGGAATTGATGTTGAAGGGGCCGCCGGTCAACTCGTGGATGCGCGACTCGAGTTCCACCAACTGTTTGCCGAAACGGGTGGAAAGCTCCTTCATCAGATGCAGGTCGAGCTTCACCCCGCAAAGCTCCATCTCGGCGAGTATCTCCACCAGCGGCATCTCGGTTTCGAAAAGGAGCTGCTCCATCCCCTGCGCCCTCACCTTGGGGAGCAGGATCTCTTGCAGCAGGAAGGCGGCGTCGGCGTCCTCGCACGAATAGGGTCCGGCCCGATCCAGATCGACCTCGCAGAAGTTTGTTTGCGCCTTCCCCTTGCCGGTCACTTCCGAGTAGGAGATCATGCGGTGGTCGAGGTACTCCAGCGCCAGGGCGTCCAGCCCTTGGCTGGTGCGCGCCGGGTTGACGAGATAGGCGGCGAGCATGCTGTCGCACCAGATCCCTTCCATTTTCACCCCGGCCCGCCGCAGCAACTGATAGTCGTACTTGATGTTCTGGCCGATCTTGGCGCGCGCCGGGTCGGTCAAAAGCGGCCGGAGCAGTTCCAGCACCAGCGCTTCGGAGAGCTGCGGCGGCGCTCCCAGATAACGGTGGCCGACCGGGATGTACCAGGCCTCGTGGGGCCGGCAGCTGACCGCGAAGCCGACGATGCTCGCCTCCATCGGGTTGAGGCTGGTGCTTTCCAGGTCGATGGCGAAGGCGGGGGCTTTGGCCAGTTCGTCGACCAGCGCGCGCAGTTCGGCCTCGTCCAGCACCAGATGGTAGCGTTCGCAGGAGAGCGTCGGGGAACTGGTCAGATCCTTCATCAGCGTGGTGAAGCCGTATTCCCTGAAGAGCGCGGCGAGCCGCAGGTTGTCGGGGGGCGAAACCGCGAAGTCGTCGATGCTGTAGTCGATGGGCACGGCGCAGTCGATGGTGGCCAGGGTGCGACAGAGCCTCGCCTGGTCGGCGAACTCCAGCAACCGCTCGCCGTTTTTCCCCTTCACCTCGCCGGCCCTGGCCAAGAGTTCGTCCAGCGAGCCGAACTCCTGCAAAAGCTTCTTGGCGGTCACCTCGCCGATGCCGGGAACTCCCGGTATGTTGTCGGAAGCGTCTCCCCAGAGGGCGAGCACGTCGACCACCCGCTCAGGCCCCACCCCGAACTTCTCCCGCACCTCGGCTATGCCGGAGGTCTTCTCCTTCATGGTGTCCAGCAGGGTCACGTTTTCGCTGACGATCTGCATCAGGTCCTTGTCGCCGGTCACCACCACGCACGCCATCCCCTGCGCTTCGCACTTTTTGGCGATGGTGCCGATGATGTCGTCCGCCTCGAATCCCGGCAGTTCCAGGGCCGGGATGTTGAAGGCCCGCACCATCTGCTTGATCGGCTCAAGTTGCTGAATCAAGTCGTCCGGCATCGAGTTGCGTGTCGCCTTGTAGGCCGGGAACAGCTCGTTTCGGAAGGTGATTTTCCCCGCGTCGAAGATCACCGCCACGTGGGCGGGCGCCCGGTCTTTCATCACCTTCAGCAGCATCTGGGTGAAGCCGTACAGGGCGTTGGTGGGAAACCCTTTGGGAGAACTCAGGTGGCGTATGGCGAAGTAGGCCCGGTAGATATAGGAAGAGCCGTCCAGCAGGTAGAGGGTTTCCTTCTCCGCGGCCATCAGGACTCCTCGCGCGCGAAGACCACGAAGGCCATGGTCGGGCGCCTGCTCGACTCCCGCATGACGAACTGCAGCGTCTCGAAACGCCACCCCTGGAGGGTCCAATGGTTGAGTGCCTCCTCGATGGTCTCCTCGGAGACCGTGCTCAGTTCCACCACCTTGTACTGCAGCATAAATGCTCCTCATAATAGGCTTTTTGCGCCATAGTAGCCGATATCACGGCATGCTTCAAGGCGAAAAGTTCTGTTGCAATAATGCCGGAAACTGCTATGATTTGTCGAAACTAAAAGGGGGTGCGTAGGGTCAAGCGGCAGAAAGCGTCGACGTCAACAACCAGGCAAAAGGGGAGCCAGCATGGCACAAAACGAAGAAGCAACCATCGACGAATTGGCACAGCAGATGGAAGTTAACCTGGAAATGGACTACGAGAAAAAAGACCTGAAGGCACAGAGGGAACTGATTAAGCAAAGTCTCTACGATGGCTCCAAAAAGTTGAAACACACCGTACCGAAAGGCAAGCGGGTTTGAGACACAGAGGCTTTAAGTAACGACGGGGAGGGGGCTTGCTGAGACGGCTCCCTCCCTTTGACTTTGGCAGCATCGATCCTTGCGTGAACAACCGGAGGTGGTGGTAATGGCAATCGTCAGGTATAACCCGTTGAGCGAGCTTAGGAGCATGCAGGACAAGATGAACCGACTGCTGGACATGGCCTGGACCAGAGAGGTCGGCGACGAGATCAGGGAGGGGGTCTGGCACCCGCCTGCCGACATCTATGAAGACGAGCGGGCGGTCACCATCAAGGTCGAGCTGCCGGACATGGAACAAAAGGACATCGATATCAGGATCGAAGAGCACACCCTCACCATCAAGGGCGAAAGAAGGCACGGCGGCGAGTTGATCAAAAAGGAGAACTTCCACAGGATCGAGCGCTACTTCGGACCCTTCCAGCGGAGCTTTTCGCTCCCTCCCTATCTCGACAACGACAAGATCAGCGCCAGCTGCGACTGCGGCGTGCTGACCATCACCATCCCCAAGAGCGGCGGCGCGGGTGCCGAGGGTATCACGGTGGAAGTCGGCTAGCGCCCGGTCCAGCTCCCCCGGTCCAGTTGGACTGCATACAGCTGAACTGCATACCAGCCGGCGGCCTGCAAGCCGTCGGGCTGCTCGTTCATGCGCCCGCTAGCCGCCAGCCTTCAAGCAGCCTTCAAGCCGTCGGGCTCGTTCATGCTCCCGCTGCGGTACCCTTGCAGGTCGAGCGAAACGTAGGTGAACCCGGCGGCCCGGAAAAATTCCAACACGCGGCTGCGTAGGGTGGGCTCCAGCATGCGCGGCAGTTCCGCCTCGCACAGTTCGATGCGCGCGCTTTCCAGATGAAACCTCACCCGGTACACGGTGAACCCTTCCCCCTTCAGAAACTCTTCGCACTGCTCCACCTGGCTGAGCCTTCCCTGGGTGATCTCCGTGCCATAGGGGAAACGGCTGGCCAGGCAGGCATAGGCCTGCTTGTCCCAGGTCGGCAGGCCGAGGCCGCGGCTAAGTTCGCGGATCTCGTCCTTGGAGAGCCCGGCCTCCAAAAGCGGCGAGCGCACCCGCAGTTCGCAGGCCGCAACCCGTCCCGGACGGTAGTCGCCGAGGTCGTCGGTGTTGCTGCCGTCGGCGACGAAAGCCAGCCCCAGCTCGCGCGCCTTGTCGGCGCAGAGCCGGAACAGCTCGCTCTTGCAGTGATAGCAGCGATCCTTCGGGTTGCCGCTGAAGCCGGGAATTTCCAGTTCGTTGGACTCGATCAGCAATTGCCTGGCGCCGATCAAGGCAGCCAGGCGCTTGGCCTCGGCCAATTCCGATTCGGGGTAGGTGGGAGAGGTGGCGGTGACGGCGCAAACCGCCGTCAAACCCAAGGTTTCGCAGGCGGCCTTGAGCAGGAAGGTGGAATCGACCCCGCCGGAAAAGGCAACAAGCAGTGAGCCCATCTCGCGCAGTATTCCCTGCAGCTTCAGGTATTTATCGTTGGCAGTTTCCATGGGTCCCCTGTGGCGAGCTTTGGTTTTCTAGAGGGTCTAAATGAAATACATGAAGCGATGGTCCTGCTCCCGCTTGATGCCCAGCGACTCGCCCCGCTCGCACAGCGTCTTCAGGGTGACCGATTCGAAGAACTCGTTCAGCCTGGCCGTCGACTCCTCCCAGACCGTCTGCGTCACGCAACTGCCATCGAAGCTGCACTCGCCTCGCTTCCTGCCGGCGCAGTCCACGATCAGCGTGTCCCCTTCGGTAGCTTCGATGACCGCGCGTACCGTGATCTCCTCCGGGCTTTTGGCCAGGCAGTAGCCACCCTGCGGCCCCCGCTTGCTCTTCAATATGCCGCCCTTCTTCAACCCCTGGAAGATCTGCTCCAGGTAGCGGGGCGAAATCTCCTGCCGACGCGATATGTCCTGGATCTGGGCCGGCTGGGTCCCCGCGTTGTAGGCGATGTCGAAAAGTGCCCGCAGGCCGTAACGG
Source organism: uncultured Geobacter sp. (assembly GCA_903925075.1). Taxonomy (GTDB): domain Bacteria; phylum Desulfobacterota; class Desulfuromonadia; order Geobacterales; family Geobacteraceae; genus Geomonas. The sequence continues at coordinate 33,452 of CAIYDQ010000128.1, read as the reverse complement.
CTCTTGGTGGAAAGTCTCATAGTGGTATTCCCCCGCGCTCTGTGATAAGCGAGACTACAATACCACACATATTATGTCAAGAATATAAACATGACAGCGCGCCGGATTCTCCACTACAGTGATGCGGCTTACTACCAGTATCTCTGCGGCGGCTCCACCCTCTCCAGGTGGACTATCTCGCTATCCACCACCTGAAAGACGTCGCCGTAGGCGTTGGTCCATTTGTCCCCTTCTTCCAAGGGGTAGGGCACCTCGCGTCCTCCCAGGAAGACCTCGTCTTCGCCGAGGAAAGCGTACCACTCCAGGTTGCCGTTCATCCAGATCCTATTCTTCAGCTCCATGCACCCTCCGCTGTCGTTTTTTTCCGATCTTACTTAAAACGCACCCCTGCGGTCAAGCAACTCCGGTTTTTTCTTGTTGGACCCTCTCGTTTTTGTTATTAGAGATGGATACTTTCAATCGGGGGCTTTCCACATGAGATTCACAAAGATGCAAGGGGCAGGCAACGACTACGTGTACGTGAACTGCTTCGAGGAGACGCTGGAGGATCCGGCAGCGGTCGCCATCAAGGTCTCCAACCGCAATTTCGGCATAGGTTCGGACGGGTTGATACTGATCATGCCCAGCGACAAGGCGGACGTGCGGATGCGCATGTTCAACTCGGACGGCTCCGAGAGCGAGATGTGCGGCAACGGTATCCGTTGCGTGGCCAAGTACGCCTATGACCACGGCATCGTGGATAAGAAGGAGATCAGCGCCGAGACCGGCGCCGGCGTCCTGACGCTGCAGCTCGTCACCGGTGCCGACGACAAGGTCGAAAAGGTGCGGGTCAACATGGGGCCGCCCAGACTCACCAGGGGCGAGATCCCGATGCTGGGCGAGCCGGGGGAGAAGGTGGTCGACCAACCGCTCAACATCCTGCACTCGACCTTCATGATCACCTGCGCCTCGATGGGCAACCCGCACTGCGTGATCTTCGTGGACGACGTCGACTCCTTCCAGGTAGAGAAGTACGGTCCGCTGATCGAGAACCACGAGTTGTTCCCGCGCCGCACCAACGTCGAATTCGTGCAGATCATCTCCCGCACCGAGGTCCGCCAGCGCACCTGGGAGCGTGGCGCCGGCGAAACCCTCGCCTGCGGCACCGGATCGAGCGCCGTCACCGCCGCCTGCGTGCTGAACGGCCTCACGGACAAGAAGATCCTGAACCACCTTTCCGGCGGCGACCTGGAAATGGAGTGGGGTGACGACGGCAACATCTACATGACCGGTCCCGCCGTCGAGGTTTTCACCGGCGAGATCGCCCTTTAGCAAGCTATCGGGTACCGTCGTAAAGGCAAGGGGACAGGCTCCGCGGAACGCGGTGCCTGTCCCCCTGGTTTTTACGCTTTTACGGGGAAAAGCCATAAAGGAGCAGCATTGGTGACGAACAGTCCGATCAGCGGCAATTGTCAGGGCGACCCGCAGCGCGGCGTAGAACAGGATCAGGCCCGGACAGTGGACCTTTTAGGCGCGCATGTTTCCATAGCGGGAGGCATCCACAACGCGGTCGACCGCGGGGTGAAATCCGGCTGCGGAGTCATTCAGCTCTTCACCCAGAACTCCAACCAGTGGCGAGGCAAGACCGTCTCCGATCCTGACGCGGCTCTATTCCGGGAGAAACTTGCCGCCTCGGGTATCGCCGACGTGGTAAGCCATGACATCTACCTGATCAACCTGGCGGCAGCCCCGGGCGATGTGCAGGACAAGAGCCTGATCGCCTTTCGGGAGGAGATGGAGCGTTGCGCCCGCCTGGGGATCGACAAGATCGTGATGCATCCCGGTTCCCACAACGGCGACGGCGAAGAGGTCGGCATCAGGCGCGTCTGCGAGGCCTTCGACCTGCTCTTTACTCAAGTGCCGCAATTCACCGGCAAGGTGCTGCTGGAGAACACGGCCGGCCAAGGAAGCAACCTTGGCTATCGTTTTGCGCATTTGAAGGCTATCATCGAGGGATCGTCCTTCCCCGGCCGTTTCGGAGTTTGCTTCGACACCTGCCATGCCTTTGCCTCCGGCTATCAGATCGCCGACAAGGACGGCTACCGCAGGACCTTCGACGAGTTTGAGGAAGCCATAGGTCTTTCATCCCTGCTAGCCTTTCACCTGAACGACTCCAAGAAGGGGCTGGGCTGCAAGGTGGACCGGCACGAGCACATCGGCGCCGGCACACTTGGCCTGGAGCCCTTTCGTTTCATCATGAACGACCCGCATTTCAGGCTGGTCCCCAAATTCATAGAGACCCCGAAAGGAGACGACGAAGAGATGGACGCGACCAACCTGAAGCTTCTCAGGAGCCTGGTGGAAAGCTGACCCCAGCCGGCCGACAGTCGAGCGTCCCAGGGCAGTCCCAGGGCAGTCCCAGGGCAGGCACAGGCAGTCATGGCAGTCCCATAATTCCCATCGCTCCCATAATTCCCATAAATCCATCAGTCGCCGAGCGAGGTGCACATGCCCGACCGCATCGAGATCATCGAAGCCGACATCACCAGCCTCTCGGTTGATGCCATCGTCAACGCCGCCAACAGCTCGCTTCTGGGCGGTGGTGGCGTCGACGGCGCCATTCACCGGGCAGCGGGGCCGGAACTGCTGGCCGAGTGCAGAACCCTTTCCGGATGCGCGACCGGCGAAGCCAAGATCACCGCCGGTTACCGTCTCCCGGCGCGCTACGTGATCCACACGGTCGGACCGGTCTGGCATGGAGGCGCCAAGGGGGAGCCAGAACTTTTACGCAGCTGCTACCGCAACGCCTGCCGGCTCGCCCACGAGCACGGACTGACCAGCATCGCCTTCCCCGCCATCAGTACCGGCGTCTACCGCTATCCGCCGGAGCAGGCGTGCCGCATCGCGCTGGAAGAGGTGAAGTCCGCGCTGGCGACCTATCCCGAACTGGCAAAGGTGATTTTCGTCGCCTTCTCCGCCGAAACCCGGCTTGTTTATGAGCGGATGCTGGAGGAGGTTTTTTCGTGAAGGCGGTCATCCAGCGGGTAAAAGAAGCGCGGGTCAGCGTGGAAGGGAGGGTGGTCGGAGAGATCGGCCACGGCGTGCTGGTGCTGCTCGGCGTCGAGGTCGGCGACGGTTGCCGCCAGGCGGACTGGATGGCGGAAAAGATCGTCAATCTGAGGATCTTCAGCGACCAAGCGGGGAAGATGAATCTGGCCCTCCCCGAAGTCGGCGGCAGCGTGCTGGCCGTGTCGCAGTTCACCCTGGCGGGAAACTGCGCCAAGGGGCGGCGCCCCTCCTTCGACACGGCGGCCGCGCCGGAGGAGGCGAACCGCCTCTATAGCTACTTCATGGGAAAGGTTTGGGAACTCGGCGTGCCGGTGCAAAGCGGGATCTTCCAGGCCGACATGGCGGTCTCGCTGGTGAATGACGGCCCGGTCACCTTCATCCTGGAGAGCCCGAAAAAGGCCGGCGCAGCTACATGAGCGGGCGCACTTCGTCCACCTTGAAATAGACCAGGTACTTCACCGCCTCTCCCGCCTGCGAGCCCACCACTTTGTCGGTCTGCTCCCGGATCGCCGCCAGCAGATCACCCTCCGTCGTCTCCCGTTTCAGGGTAAGGGTCAGCCGCCAGCCGCTATAGCCGCGGGTGGGAGCCAGGTAGAGATAGCTCGCATGCGGGTTCTTCCTCAAGTTCTCGATGCTGCGCCCCTCGGTAAAGCCCCAGGCGAGCGTTTCCTCGTCGATCACATGCGGCACGGCGAACACCGCCTGGTTCACGACGCCGTTGTTGTCGGCCGTGCCGATCACTCCCCTACCCCCTTCCGGAAACAGTTCTGCCAGCTTCATGTGCGCCACCCCCTTTTTGCTTTAAGCCTTCCGATCACTGTGATAACCTAGCAGGCCATATCCGAATGTCCATCGCAGCAGAGCGAGGAAAACCCGCCGTGGAGCTGAAAAACATACTCGAAGGACTCTACGCCTCGCGCTCCCAGGTCCACCTTGCCAACGACCCGCTCTCCTTTTGCCATCGCTATAAAAGCCGGGAAGACCAGGAAATCGTCGGCCTGATCGCCGCCTCCTTCGCCTACGGCAACGTGAAGATCATCAAAAGGAGCCTGGAAGGGATCTTCTCCGCCATGGACGGCTCGCCCCGGCTGTTCGTGGAGCGCTTCGACCCGCAACGCGGCCTGCGCCTGTTCGCCGGATTCAAGCACCGCTTCAACGACGGCCGCGACCTCTGCGCTCTGCTTCTCGCCTGCCGCACCATGCTGCGCGAGGCGGGCTCCATCGAGGCGTGGCTGCTGCGCTTTCACGACGAGTCGAGAGAGGATGTGACCCAGACCCTTGCCGGCTTCACCGAGGCGATCAAGGCGCTGGACCTGTCGGCGGTCTTCGGCGACGCCGCCGCTCCGAAAGATTCATACTTCCCCTTCATGTTCCCTTCGCCCGCCTCCGGCAGCGCCTGCAAGCGGCTTTGCATGTATCTGAGGTGGATGGTGCGCCCGGAGGACGGCATCGATCTGGGACTCTGGAAAGGGATCAGCCCGTCGAAACTCGTCATCCCGGTGGACGCGCACATCCAGCGGATCTGTGGTTTTCTGGGGTTCACCGGCCGCAAGCAGGCGGACTGGCGCATGGCGCGCGAGATCACCGCACGGCTTCGGGAACTCGACCCAGCGGATCCGGTGAAGTACGATTTCTCGCTCTGCCACCTGGGGATCTCGGAGGGGTGCGACGGCAAGGATCTGCTCAAATGCGCCAACTGCCCGATCGCCGGCATCTGCTCTTGTTCACCCTTGGGGAAACCGTAACTTACCTTCTCAATGCATCGATAAAATCACGGAGGCCTCACATGGAAAATATCGGATTCTTAGGGTTGGGCATCATGGGCAGCGCCATGGCCAACAACCTCATCAAGGCGGGCTTCAAGGTCACGGTGTGGAACCGCTCGCCGGAGAAATGCGCGGAGCTGGCGGCGCTTGGCGCTCAAGTTGCCGCCACCCCTGCCGAAGTCACCTCGTCTTGCCGGATCAGCTTTGCCATGCTGGCTGACCCGGAGGCGGCGCAGGCGGTCTGCTTTGGGCCCGGCGGAGCTCTGGAGGGGATCGGCGCAGGCAGGGGTTACGTCGACATGTCCACGGTCGATGCCGCCACGGCGCGCGAGATCGGCCAGGCCGTCTGCGACAAGGGGGGCCGGTTTCTGGAGGCGCCGGTCTCGGGGAGCAAGAAGCCGGCGCAGGACGGCACGCTGATCATACTGGCCGCCGGCGACCGGGGGCTTTTCGATGAGGCGCTCCCTTATTTCGAGAAGATGGGGAAAAAGAGCCTGTTCCTGGGCGAGGTGGGCCGGGGCGCGCAGATGAAGCTGATCGTCAACATGACCATGGGCGGCATGATGGCCATCTTTTGCGAGGCACTGGCGCTGACGGCGAAGGCCGGGCTTGACACCGCGGACCTGCTTGAGGTGATCGACGCCGGAGCCATGGCGAACCCCATGTTCAAGATGAAGGGCGCGCAGATAGCGGCGGGCGCCTTCGATCCGGCCTTCCCCCTGAAGCACATGCAAAAGGACCTCCGCCTCGCCGTTGCGCTGGGCGACGCGCTCGACCAGCCGCTGTTCTCGGCTGCCGCCGCCAATGAAAGCTTCAAGAAAGCCAAGGCGCTAGGATTCTCCGACCAGGATTTCTGCGGGGTCTTCCAGGCGATTTCCTCATGAAGAAGCTCCTGTCCTGGGGCGGGGCGAGCCTGATCACCGGAGCGCTGCTCGATCCCCTCATCTACTCCGGTCTGGGCAACCCCGTTCCCTGGGGGAGGGATCTGGTCATGGTAGGGGCGGGAGCGCTCTGCATCTACCTGCTGGTCAAATTCCGCCACGATCTCTAGCGGCGGTTTCGGTCAGTTTGGCGTTGACAAAAAAGGCCGGCTCCCTTATCCTTCACCAAAATTAAATAAAAGACCTGCTTATCTAGAGTGGTGGAGGGAAAGGCCCTGCGAAACCACAGCAACCGGCTCCGAAAGGGGCGCCAGGTGCTAAATCCTGCCGAAAGGCGAAGATGAGAAAGGCGCTTTAAGCTATAGACGCCCCAAAAGCCCCTTCTCACCATCCGAGACGGGGCTTTTTTGCGTCCAGCACGGCGCATCCCGGCCGCACCGAAAACGAGAGAGACATGTCCTACGGCATAGTGACAGAACAAATCGCCAGGTTCGACACGGAACTGCGCCTGGAGAGCGGCCGCATCCTCGGCCCGATCGATATCGCCTACGAAACCTACGGCACCCTTAATGAGGCGCGCTCCAACGCCATCCTGGTCGCCCACGCCTGGACCGGCAGCGCGCATCTGGCCGGCCGCCACAACGCCGAGGAGAAGCGGGGCGGCTGGTGGGACGAGATCGTCGGCTCGGGCAAGCTGCTGGATACGGACCGCTACTTCGTGATTTGCAGCAACGTCATCGGCTCCTGCTTCGGCTCCACCGGCCCCACCTCCACCAACCCCAAAACCGGCAAACGCTACAACCTCGCCTTCCCGGTGATCACCGTGCGCGACATGGTGAAGGCCCAGGCGCTCTTGATCGACAGGCTCGGCATCGAGAAACTCTTCTGCGTGCTGGGAGGAAGCATGGGCGGCATGCAGGCGCTCGAATGGACCACACAGTACCCGGAACGAGTCGCCTCCGCAGTCGTACTCGCCGCCACGCCGCGCCCCTCCGCCCAAGCCATCTCGCTCAACGCGGTGGCACGCTGGGCCATCTTCAACGATCCCACCTGGAAGAAAGGGGAGTACCGAAAAAACCCCAAGGACGGCTTGGCTCTGGCCCGCGGCATCGGGCACATCACCTTTCTCTCCGACGAATCGATGACGGCGAAGTTCGGCCGCAGGTTTTCGGCTCGGGACGGCCAGTTCGATTTCTTCGGCAAGTTCGAGGTTGAGCGCTACCTGGACTACAACGGCTACAACTTCGTGGACCGATTCGACGCCAACTCGTTCCTCTATCTCGCCAAGGCGCTCGATCTTTACGACATCGCGTCGGGCTACGAGTCTTTGGACGAGGCATTCGCCCCGGTGACCGCGCCCATCCAGTTTTTCACCTTCAGCTCGGACTGGCTGTACCCCGCGGCCCAGACCGAGGAAATGGTGGCCTGCCTGCAACGGCTTGGCAAACCGGTGGAGTATCACGCCATCACCTCCGCCTACGGGCACGACTCCTTCCTTTTGGAGCACGAGACCTTCACCCCGACCGTGCAAGCCTTCCTGGACAACGTCGTCTTTCGGTAATCCGCCGCTGCCGCGGCCCGCACGCCTCCCCCCCCCGGCTCCAACCTTTAACCTCCTGTTTTTACAGCCTGATTAGCCGGAAGTCGCTTCGAACGTTGACTTTGGCGACCCGACTGGATTATCATGGGCTTATCAAGGCAGGCTAAGGAGGCTTGGTATGCTTGAAAAAGGAGAAAAGGATCTATTTAAACAAGGCGAACGGCAACAACAGGGGCAGGGACAACTGCAGAGCGGTCAGGGAAATCGCTTTTTATCTCCGATAGCGCAGATGGACCGCCTGTTTGACGAAGTCTTCAAAAGGCCGTTCTTTTCGCTCTGGTCCCCGCGCATGGCTGGCGAGGAGATGGAGCAACTCTATCTGCCGGTGGACATTTTTGAAGACGGCGAGTCGGTGATAGTGAAAGCCGAAATCCCCGGCATCAAGAAAGAAGACATCAACGTGCAGTTAACCACGGACAGCATCACCATTTCGGGCAAGAAAACCGGCGAAGAAAGGGTCGAAAAGAAAGATTACTACCGGGTCGAGCGCTCCTACGGCTCGTTCACCAGGACCTGCCGGTTGCCGGTGGAAATCCTGACCGATAAGGCGCGCGCGTCGTTCAAGGACGGCGTGCTGGAGGTGAGGATACCCAAGAGCCAGGAATCGGCGCAACGCGTTAAAAAACTGACCATTGAGTAGCTTGACTGCTGCTGGCTGCGACTAACGTCACCTGCCTGCGTTAGGCGTCTCCCTTTGAAGAGTAGGTGCCAGCTTTAGGAAGTGGGAAAAGCAGGGAGGCTTCGATATTTCATCGGAGCCTTTTTTATTGGCTTTCCCTTTACTCGCCATCTGCCCCCGTGTTAACCACACTGCCGTCAAGTCGCAACTATTCACCACAACTGCTGGCAACTTCGCACACCCGTAGGTCGTGTTGAACGGCTTCATCGTGAAACGCGACATTGCCACCGTCGCACCGTTGCGACGTCGCGTTTCGTACCTCAACGCGACCTACGAAAAAAAGGTGTGTTCAGCGAGACTCAGCGGGCGCGCAGCAGGGGACGGGCCGCAAAGGCGCAGATGAAGGTGAGGAAATTGATCAAGACGATGGTGGCACCGGTGGGAAGATTCAGGACGAAGGAGAGCGAGATACCGATGACTACGGTGCAGACGCCGATCAGAGCGGCGCAGACGATGGCGGCCTTGAACCCTTTGGCGATTTGCAGCGCGGAGACGGCGGGGAGGATCAGCAGCGCCGAAATGAGCATGATGCCCACCACTTTCATGGCCAGCACGACGGTCAGGGCGGTCAAAAGCACCAGCACCGCGTTGATGCGGTCCGTGTCGATCCCGGAACTCTTGGCCAGTTCCTCGTCGAAAGTGCTGGCGAAGAGGTCGTTGTAAAAGATAACCACCCCGGCGATGACGATGATGAATAGCACCCCCGCGATCACCAATTCGCTGGAGCTGATGGAGAGGATGTTGCCGAACAGATAGCTGAAGAGATCGACGTTGAAGCCGCCGGCGATGCTGGCCAGCATGACCCCGGCGGCGACCCCCAGCGCCGAGACGATGCCGATGGCCGCGTCTCCGTAAATGCGCGCCTTCTGCGTCAGTTTGAGGATGCCCAAGGCGCAGGCGAGCACCACGGGGATAATGGCGAGAGTCGTATAGAAGGAGTGCAGCCTGAAGAACATGGCAAGGGCAACGCTGCCGAAGGTCACATGAGATAGGCCGTCGCCGATCAGCGAGAGCCTGCGCAGCACCAGGAAAACCCCGAGCACCGAGCAGAGGATGGCGATCAGCGACCCGCCGATCAGCGCCCTCTGCATGAAACCGTAACTGAGCATCTCATTTATCAACGAAAAACCCCCTTGCAAAACAGCAGGTTATAGCTATTAAAAACCCGTAGGTAACGAAATTAGTCACAGGTTGAAAGGCCCCTTTCCTCGTCGGGTTAGGGGCAATGTTTTTCGATTGGGAAAGTACACCTTTAAACGAACTGGTCGAGAAAATTGGTAGCAAAGGTGTTTACGGCCTGTCGCCTGTGTTCCCTGGACAGGTGCCCGTAGACATCTTTCGTTATGCTGATATTGGCGTGTGCCAGCAATTCAGACAGTGTAACGAGATCGCCACCGTCCATTAGGAACTGTGATGCATAGGTATGGCGAAGGGTGTGAAAAGTCACGGTATCCTTCCGAGGAACAGGAACCCCGGCAGTATCCACATTTAGCCTACACCCGTCCATTGTTTTCTTCCATTGCTGGGTTAATGAACCCTTGTCGTACGCCGATTTCCCGTTGTAGTTAGGAAAGACCCACTCTGATTGTATCAGTTGTTTATCCTGCCATCTCTTCAGCAGGGCTACTATCTGAGGAGATATTTCGATGGTGTGGTCTTTCCCGTTTTTCATTTCGCTCCCAGGAATATCAATGACGCCACGCTGAAGGGATACTTGTTTCCATGTGAGGTTTAATATATTCCCACGTCGCAACCCCGTGTTCAATGCAAGCAGGCATATAGTGTGAATCATCGGCGTAGAAGCATTGCCTAGTAGGGCTTTAATCTCTGCCACGTTGAGGAACCGGACTTTGCCTTTAACTTTTTTCAGGTTGGCAGCAGAACCTATATCTCTAGCCTTGGCGAAGAGTTGAGGGGCTTTATCCTCACTGGTGCGTTCCGATGTGTGCAAAGTATAGACCCTTCTCAGGGTAGTTTTTTCGTGGTTTATTGTCGTAGGCCCGACGCCTTCTTTTGACCGGAAAACCTGATAATCCTTTACGTCTCCCTTTGTGATGCCTAGCAAGGTTTTCCCGGTAAAAAACCTGTCCAAATTTTTCATTCTATACTTGTAAAAATCAGCGGCCTTTTGAGACAAATTACCTGTGACAACCGCTTCTTCCCACCACTTTTTGCAGTTTCTCCCAGCCTGCTCCCACCGGATATCCTTCTCCTTGCCAGGTTGTAGCACTCCCAACCGGGCGGCTCGTTTGCACTCGGCAAGGTAGTCAATCGCATCCTGTTTGCGGCTAAAACCGCCTTTGGTAGCATCTACCCCATCGCGCATGGTCCTTGCAGTCCAGTTAGCGGATAGGCGCATTTCTATGTCGCATTTTGGGCACTTCTCTTTCGACTTGCCAGTGGAGTCGTGCTTGTTGTAGCCGCATTTTGGGCAAATCAATTTTTTGTATACCGATTTTTCGTTTGCCATGGCTAATCACCGATTGTTTTCAGCAGGTCGAGCGTGAATTGTCGCTTGTGTTCCGGTACGCGGTTGAATATGTCGATCAACTCTTGTTCCTCTTCGGCCCGCTTCGCTGCCGCCGGCGGATCGAGTAGGTTGGCAAAAGCGGTGTCGCCGGCACGACGGCAGGCCAACGCGATGTCCTTGGCTGGTATACCAAGGTAATAGGCTATGATTACGAAGGTTGGAATCCCTGGCTCATGGCCGCGCCCGATCACCCGGCTTACCGTCTCTTCGGAAAGCTGAGACTTGCATCCGGTGCTAACCCAAAATTCCTTGATGGTCGTAAAGCTTGCCCGCCGGAATCGTGCCGCCAATATTTCGTTGAGCTTCAGCATTTCCCTCTCCTTTTGTGTGATTTCAATCAATGCCTGTCGTCTTAGTGGACAATATCGCACAATAGCTCACGCTGTCAACGTTTTAATGCGGCAGTGGATTGTTGGGCATTAGTATGAAAGTATTCTATTAAAATTGAAAATCATTTCTTTTAAATCGAGTAGGTACACCATAACATGGAGTCATTAAACGGAAAAACGTTGACTCAAATTAATCATTTAAGTATAACCATTGTCATCTATCGCTTGAAAAGGAGGGGGGATGGGGACACCTGATGAAGTTATGGCAGTGCAGGAAAATTTATCTGAAACAATCGAATGGATCAGAACGGAGGGGGAGGACCACCCCCAAACAAAGAACGCCTGCGCGGAGTTGCGGGCGTCGGTGGAAAAGCTGGACGAAAGGATAAACGGAGGTGGACATGGAGGTTAAGGAAGAGAAGGTGACGCTGATGCTGGAAACTGCGGCGGCCCGCTATGACGTGGTGCTTTCCACACTTCAGAGATTGTGTGCGCGGAAGATGGTTAAGAGCACCAAAGTCGGGAAACGCCGCTACGTGGAGGTAGCGGAGATGGACCGGTTGTTCCGGGGTGCTGGCATTTTGCCGGTCAGGGCTATACGTGCGTCCAGAAAAACAACCAAATAGACTACAGACAACCTAAGTCGGAGGGCGATGATGAAGAAATGCGACATCTGCGGGGGGAAAAGGGCATCCTGGTTCCTGGTAGAAAAGGCCATTTACGCTAGCATGTGCAAGCTTTGCGTAATGGGAATTGGCGCTGAATGGCTTGTCCTGCCTATTGCTGCGCCCACAAAAACAACCAAGTTGATTAAATCCACACATAATGGGAGGTGATTGAAATGACATTCCGGGAAGCGTTGGAAAAACTGAAGATCATCGGCCAGGGGTGGGGGGAGCCGGTCGCCCTCACCTACTCGATAAGCGTAGACGAGGCCGATCCGAACTGTGAGCGGGTGAGCATTTACATGCATGTCGGGCCGCGCTGTGCCGCCGTAAAAAGCTACGAAGCGGGTTTTGCCGAACTCGCCATGGTCGGGCACGTCGAGGGGCAGGAACCGGAAGGAGAGGCGCGGGACGGTTACAGCGATTGTGCGTTCATTCCCCTAGGCGGGGGAGCGATGGAGGTGGCCGATGGCGCGGACGACGCGGCTTGATCGTGTGACGGTAGAGGTCGCCGGGGTGCCGTTCTGCGTCTACTTTGAATGTTGGCCGGAATACCGGGGCGCCCGCGACACTCTAGGTGAACCGCTTGAGCCGGACGAACCGGCGGACTTTGAAATCGTGTCGGTTTTTATCGAGGGGCACGAGATGACGGATCTGTTGACAGAAGAGGTGTTGCTGATCATCAGCAAGGCCGTACTGGAGGTAGAAAGGTGAAATCCTTATCGCTGTACGACATGACATCGGAGATGTTGGCGGTCCTGGAAGCGGAAGAGGTTGACGAGCAAATGATGGAAGCGGCTTTCGGCGCCTTGGTCGCCAAGGACAACCGGATCTGCCATTTCATCCGCTCGATTGAACTCGCCATTATCGCCTACAAGATGGAAGAGAACCGTATCACCGACCGGCGCAAAGCCATGGAGAACAAGGTGGATCAGCTTAAAAAGCTCATTCAACTCAGCATGGAGCGGATGGGATTTGAAAATTTTGAAGCTGGTACGTTCAAGCTGAAGATCCAGGCCAACCCGCCCGCCCTGGACGTAGTGGATGAGTCCCTGACCCCGCCGGAATTCTTGATTGTTGTCCCGGCAACGACGATGCCGGACAAGGCAGGGATAAAGGAGGCGTTAAAGCGCGGGGAGGCCGTCCCTGGATACGCGCTCAAGAGTGGCCGCTCTCTTCGGATCAGGTAGGGGGAAAACATGGAACATGACCACCTGGAGAATCATGACGAGCGGCGGCGGTTCCCGCGCAAGCGTAGAGACGAGGATTAAGCTATGAACGAAACGCTACTGGAACACCTGAAAAAGATGCGCGACCCGTTTGCTGAGAACCAGATCAGCCAGCTTCCAAAGCCGATGAAGAAGCGCGAGGAAATGGACAAGCTGCCCAAGGCAACGTGCAAGGTGTGCGGGGGGTATCACGCCACAACCATGATGCTGCACTTGTCGTATGTCGGGCACGCGGCGCTTACCGACCGGATGTTGGACGTTGACCCGGAATGGACATGGGAGCCGTTGGCACTCGATGCCATGGGTTTCCCTGCCTTGGACCGCGACGGCGGACTTTGGATCAGGCTGACTATCTGCGGGATCACGCGGCTGGGATACGGCGACGCGCCGGGCAAGACCGGCGGGGACGCCATGAAAGAGAGGATCGGGGACGCGCTCAGAAACGCGGCCATGCGCTTCGGCGCGGCGCTCGACCTGTGGCACAAGGGGGATCTGCATATCGAAGAGGACGATTCACCTAAACCGCCCAAGAAGACCCCCGCGACCGAGGCGGCGCCACAAACGACCAAGCCCGGCACTACAGCCAGAGACCTGACCGAAGCGCAAGCAAAATATTTCCCAAGAGCAAAGGCCGCGCTGGACGCGCTGCACGGCACGGACACGGCGGCGAAGAAGGCAACCATCAAGGCGCATTCCGCGATTCCCGCCAAGGGCGACTACCCGGCACGGGAGGGTGTAGAGGACTATCGCGTCCTGGACGGGAAGCGTATCGAATTCCTGACCCACACACTTGAGGCGCTGGCTAAAAAGGCGGCAGGGGGGACCGGTGGATAAGTTCAAATCCGTGGATTTCATGCTGTGGGCAACCTTGATGCTCATTTTGGCGATTACCGCAACCTGCGGCGGGCCGGGGCCGCTTATCCCGGCACATTTTAAGGGGGGAGCCATGAAAGTACCGCATTTCAACGGTGCTGATTATGTCCCGGACAGGGACGACCGGCGGCTGACCGGCCAACTGAAACGGGTGTTTGAAGTGATGAAAGATGGGAAGTGGCGGACCCTTGACGCAATAGAGGCGGCGACCGGCGACCATGCGCCGTCCATTTCCGCGCAACTCAGACACCTACGCAAAGCCCGCTTCGGCGGGCATACCGTCAATCGGCGCTATCTCGGTGAGGGTCTGTACGAATATCAACTCATCACCAAAAGCGGGGGTGAGATTTGAGAGTGATCGGGATCGATCCGGGGTCTTCCGAAACGGCCTATTGCGTGATTGATGAGTTGCAAATCATAGACGCCGTGAAGATGCCGAACAATGAGTTTCGTCGCTTCTTGCGGCGGTTGGGCGGCGTGGACGCGGCGGCAGTTGAAGGGATTCAGTCGTATGGGATGCCCGTTGGTAGAGAGGTATTTGACACTTGCTACGAAGTGGGGCGGATCATCGAAATTTGCGCCGCCGAGTTCCTGCCGGCTGCGGTCTATAACCGGCCCGAATACGCAAAAGCTATCTGCGGAGTTGGCAAAGTTTCTGATGCCGTACTGCGGATGGCGCTTATGACTCGCTTCGGCGGGGACAAGAAGGGCGAACCGCTGCACCAACTCAAAGGGGCAAGTGACAAGCGTTCCGCGTTTGCCATTGCTGTCTACCACTGCGACATCACGAAGTACGGGAGGATACCTGATGCTAAGGGCTGAAATTTGGGCGCGGGTCGAACTGGAAAACGCTTGCGCCAAGCTGAAGCATGGCATGTGGCAGAACACCCGTGAGAGTAAGCAGGCCCAGGCCATATTTGAGGAATTTGGCGAATGGACAGCCGCATGGCTGGTGAACGACATCAACGGGACGCATGGGGAAATAGCCGAGGCGATCCAGATTATCAACCTGATGGCCCGGCGGATTCAGTTTCTTACCGGAGAGAGTGACGCATGACAAAACGCACAGAGGCACACCAAAAGGAGTGCGGCACAGAGGGATGTGAGAACCTGACTGATTCACCCAAGAAATTCTGTGCAGCTTGTATCAACGCGAGGATTACAACCCAAGCTAGGGATGCGGGTATTAGACACCGGGCGAAGATGAGGGCGAAACATAAATATTGCCCAGGCGGGCACTGTACCCCAACAGGTAAGCCAACAGAAATATTCGGGCATCACCACTACTGCGACGTATGCCGTCCCATCATGGCAAAAGAGGCGTACCAGCGTAGTTTGTTGCGGTCGAAAAAGAACAGCGCGTACAAGTGGGTTACGGAACCGAAACCTATCTCGCCGGTGGAACAGAAGAAGTTGGAAAAGCCGCCGCCAGTTTCAACTAAACCGGTGCTGACTCTCACGCAAGTTCACGTTCAAGCACTGGCGGCCATGGGGCTGAAGGTGCGAGAAGGGGCGTTTCCCGCCGGCGATGTGAAGATTTACACACCGGACGAGATAAAGGCGCTGGTAGAAGCGGGCGCGATCACGGATCTGGATGCTATCCCAAAGCCTGTAAGGAAAATGTTGCTGCCATATGATCTGGGCTAAAGGGGGGGACATGAGGGCAAGGAATATTAAACCGGGATTCTTCCTGAATGAAACGCTGGGAACTGCCGACCCCTATTTGGCGTTGCTCTTTGCTGGGCTGTGGTGCATGGCCGACCGGGAGGGACGCCTTGAAGATCGTCCGCGCAGGATAAAAGCCGAGATTTTTCCTTACCGCGAGACGGTGGATGTCCAGGATATTAACGGTTATCTAACGGCAATGTCACGGATGGAGTTGGTGATTCGGTACGCAGTCGGCGAAAAACACTACATCGAAATCGTGAATTTCAAGAAGCATCAAAACCCGCATCACACTGAAAAAAAGAGCTTAATCCCGCCTAGTTGTCAAGGCACGGTGGATTCACCGTTAAGCCCCGGTGAATATCCTGCTGATTCATTGATTCCTGATTCACTGATTCCTGATTCACTGATTCCTGATTCTAAACCCCTTTGTCCGTCTGCCGACGAACAGGGGGTGGAAAATGCAGAACCGGAATTTATCCTGACAAAGAAAAAGCGCAAGTTGACCGGGAAGCGCCTTGCCACCTTCAAAGCGTTTTGGGCTGCGTTCAACTACAAAGCCAGTCGTGCCGAAGCAGCGGACGCCTGGATGGATGTACCGATGATGACCGATACCCTCATTGCCGAAATTGTCGCAGCGGCAAGCCGGGAAGCATCTCGGCGGCCAAGCCTTCTCGCCCAAGGGAAAACGCCAAAAATGGCGCAGGGCTGGATAGCCGGTAGGCGCTGGGAAGATGAGAATCAAGCTCAGGTCGTGACGTTATCCGCCCCAATGTCCAAAGCCCAACAGAGAACGGAAGCCAACAAGGAAAACGCCCGGCAAGCCGCCGAAAGGATCTTCAATGGAAAAAACTGATTTTATTCCCTTCGTAGACATTCTCCTGACCCTGGCCGAGTGCTATGACCTGGAACTGACATCGGTGAAACAGGCCGAGTATTTCGATGCCCTGTTGCCCTTCCCGCTTGAAGCTGTCCGGTCGGCTGCGGTTTACTGCCGGGACCATGGCGGCTACTTCCCCAGGATAAACGAGATGCGGGACGCGGCGCGAATGTTCAAAAGTCGGATCACGGACCCGGCCCGGCAACTGCCGGAATCAACGTGCTCCAACCTTCCCCCACACCTCAAGGCCGAGTATGACCGGGACGCGGCAAGAGTCTACGCCATGATGAGCACCAAAGAAACGAGACAGCACAAGTTGGACGCCATGGCGTCCATGGAAAGGGCTTACCCAGGCTTCGGCTGGGGCGTGGCCCGCGACGAGTACGAGGTTATGAGCGCACGGCGGGAAGCCGCCGCAACCAAAATCGAGGGGGGGATGCAATGAGAGCATCGGACAGTAGAGCTGCGGATTTAAAGGATACCCGGAAACCGTATGTGAAAGAAAGGGATTTGGAGTTGACCAGGGCTTTCATCCTTAGCAGTCCAACAGCGAGCCTTGCATCCACGATCTTCGCCCTCAAATTGGGAGAACATCTCAGGCTGAATGGCGTGTCGGGTGCCAGGGCGCATGTTGATGCCGTCCTGGAAGTGGGTGAAGATCGGCGCATGTGGAAAAAAGAGGCGTTTGGTCGTGGGCACAGATACCGCGCCCTCCCTTGCGCCGTTATATCGCCCGCCCCACCGCCGGCGCCTGCCTTCGTGCTGGCGGATTCGCAGCCGGTGACCGGCGCAAGGATCATGCTTTACGAAACACCCCTGCCGAACGTTGCCGGCACCCCCCAGGCGCCGTCGCCCATTGCCGAACTCCTTGCCATGTGCAAGGCAACCAGGATTGACGATACGGTGTACCTGCGGCAATCGGATGTGGTCGGTGTGGTGGAACTGCTTCTTGAAGCGATCAAGACCGCTCAAGACGCCGTGCCGGTCGGCATTGATCTTGACTTGAAAGAGGTTAGGGACTGCCGCAACGTGTCCTTTCGTACCTTGCACCTGATCTGCCAAGTTGCGAAGGGCGAGGAATACCCTTTCAAGGAAGGGCAAAAGATCCACGTCGTCTAGGGGAACGTCCATGAAATGTTCAGGTTGCGGGCGGACCCACTACAGCGATGGAAGGAGAATGGAAATCTACTCTTGCACCGAATGCGGGGCGCTGATCTGCTTTTGGTGCTGGCACAAGAAACATGGGTGTTGGAAGGTGACAGGTTAGCATGTAGAACGCCGGGAACGCCCCACCGGGGGGCGATTTCTCTTCAGGGCAGGCTACCCTATGCCCAGCCAATTCAGTTGGTTCAAAACAACATATTTTGACAGAGAGGGTGTCATGGCGGACCCAAAGACGGAACACTGCTTCACCCTGGAAGTTGACGGCCAGCAATACGGGCCGTTCCTGCATAAATTCAGAGTCCAAATCGCAAGCCTGGAACACCTGAAAGGTGTGGTCGTGGCCGATGTTTGGCTGACATCCGGCTGGGTAAAATATGAGCCGCCGCCGAAAATGACAAGAAAGGATCGGTCAACGCCGCTCTTGGAAGGGATTGGCTTCGTGCCGATGAAGAGGTAATGTGTCATGGACCCAGAATGCGAGTTGGTACGCCTCCGTGAATCCCTCCATTGGTCCATCTGCCGTCTGTACGACGCGGAGTTGATAACCAGTAGCCGGGCATGTGAATTGCTAGGGTGCAAGATGCAGGATTTTAGGTCGGTTTACGCCGATTTTATGATGAACAAGTGCGAATAACAAACAAAACCCCCGGCACACTTCGCGCCGGGGGTCATTTCGGCTATTCCTCCTTTTTCGGTTTCCTTCTCCCAGGCCGGGGACGCTTCGCGTTGTCCCGTCGGGCCTTGAGCGCCGCCGGGGTCATGGTCTTTTTGGCACTGCCGAGCAGCGCCGCCGGGTTTATCTCCTGATCCGCTCCGCAATGTTGGCATTTAATCAGCATGTTTCCCCCTTTGCCTTGGCGACGGCGGCGGTCGAAACTGTCGCGATTGAGAAATAAAAGTGTCTATTTCGTAAATTTTAGCCTCATAATGCTTGATATGAAAATATGATTATTAAATTTATTGTTTCTGGCCCGAAAATGCTTTATTGTCCCGTGGGAATTTATGGCGGTGATTTTATAGAGGGTCACGGTGAAGAAAACCATCATGTTGGTAGAGGACAATTCAGACGACGAGGCTCTCACACTGAGGGCCGTGCGCAAGCATATATCTCACGAGATAATCGTCGCTCGTGACGGAGTCGAGGCGCTCGATTTTATTTTTGGTCCTGGACCTTATGAAGGACGAGATTCCTCGGGATGGCCGCTCATTATCCTGCTTGACCTAAAACTCCCGAAGATATCCGGCCTAGAGGTTCTTCGTCAGATCAAGGAAGATGTTAGAACCTGCCACGTCCCCGTCATTGTTTTTTCCTCGGCAACTGATGAACTGGAGATTCTAAGCAGTTACAGTCTTGGAGCTAACAGTTACATCCGCAAGTCGGTGAATTATGACCATTTCTGTAAAGATATGGAGCAAATATTGGCCTATTGGCTCGGCGTAAGTCAACTCCCGCCCCCCCCCCCGACTGATCCGCTAAGGTTGATCCCTACCGCACCTAGGCTATCTGTAGCCGTACCATTTTAGTGGAGATGGATGCCGGGATTAGCCGCCCGGCCCGGCTTGCTGTCTACTTAGAAAAAAGCGTGGTCCCCGCCGCGTAGCATTTGCCCGCCTGCCGGTAAAAAGCTATAATCCGGTCCGCGCCTTCGACAAAGCCAAAGTCAGCGTGTACCGTGTCACCGTTCATGAGCTTCACCCACCTGGACATAAACGGCGGGGGGAGGCATTCTAGGAAGTACCAAAAATCTTCATCGTCAACCTCTACAACCTCGCCGGCGTTGATGGCGTTCCATTGTTCTTTTTTCATTGCGTCCCCCTTCCTTGCCGGGATATACCGCCCGGCGTCGGTCTTGGCTGTTATACCTCTTTCGCTATCCGTTCCGCGTTCCAGGTGGCCCCGCTGGACCGCTGGCGTTGCCAGCATCCATTTGTCGGGGACCAACGGAAGCCGCACGATTTCAACTGAGTGCGTACAGCTTCGCCCGGCTTGCCGGGGAAAAACATCTGACATCGGTTTTCGTCCACGTTCTCGACAATCCGCACGCCGTTGATGGTTGTTTCAGTTTCCTTATCGGCTCTCTTGGCTTCCAGGCTTGCAAGGCGCTCTTTCATCCGGCGGATATTCGCGCCGTGGTTGGTGATTTCGTAGGCCGGAAAACCGGTGCGCCCGGCAAAGTCAGGGGTCAACAGCTTCGCTATCTGCTCGTCCGTAACGCCCAGGCCGTGCAATGTCTCGACTTTCGGCCCGCCTTTAGCCTTCAGCGCCGTGTTGATGACTTTCATCTGCTCTTGGGTCTGCTCGGCCTTGGTGATTTTTTCTCTGAGCTTTACCGTGGCGTCGGGGTCGTCGCTGGAAATGGCGGTGTTGTTCTCCATGGCTTCCGCCTTGTGCGCGTAATACGCAGCCTTGTCAGTCGCCTTGCTCGCTTTGTGAAAAGTGTTTTGTATCCGGTTCCTGTAATTCCTGTCACCCCGCTCGGAGTGGTGGCCTACCAAAATCGGCTGGCCGAAGGGGATCACCGACGCCATTTTATTGCCCCGGTTCCAAAGCACGTTGGCTTCGCTTCCAGCAGTTGCCGCCCGGTCAAGGACACGCTGGATTTTCTCTTGCCTGCGTTCTTCGTAGCTGTTCATTTGCTACCTCACGCGCCGGGTTTAGCCGCCCGGCTCGGCCCTGGATCTAAACAGGCTTCCCGTCCACTTCAAACAGTTGCGGGCCGTCCTCGTCGTCCTGGCTGATGCTCGCCTCGGTCAACTTGACATCGGCCACGCCGTAACCGTCGTTGATTCCGTCGATTGTAGCCTCAGACAAATCTATGCAGTCCAGCACGACCGGCAAAATTGCCCTGGCTGACTTTTCATCCGTGGCGCACACACGCACCACAGCCGCCAACTTGATATCGAAAGCAAATTCTTTCATTCTGTTCACCTCCTTTGCGCGGACTTGGGACCGCGCTTGTGCAGGCCGGTCCCCCGGCCCCTTCTGCGTCAACAGCAGCGTCTATAACTTCTGATCGGTGTGTGTTCCTGATAGACCTCTTCGATGCTGTACGCCTCGCCCCGCGCTTGCTTCGCTTCGTCGAACAGCGGCGCGTCGCAATCCTCTTCAAGATAGTGGTAATCGCCGTTGATGTAGCTGTAGCCGCTTGGTTTGATGCCCAGGCGCTTGATTTCTGCGCTCGGCACTTGCAGCCAAGCATGGCCGGGGTCAGAAAAGAATCTGTAACTGTTTTGGGTTTCAATTTCCCTTCTCATGGCTTCACCCTTCGCCGGGTTTAGCCGCCCGGCTCGGCTGGATCTGGACGCTGTTATTTGTGAATGTAGGCATTGAGGCCGATAGTGATGGGCTTGCCGGCGACAGTTGCAGTGGTGGCTGTGTTGCCGTGCGTGGTGGCGACAACCAAGGTCTTGCCGGTTGCGCTAGGCGTCGGGTCCTGCATTTCAATCCTGATTACCAGTTCTTTACCTTCTATCGCGACTTTCATGACTTCCCCCTTGGGGGGGGATCGGTTCACAGGTTCATGGCGGCCACATTATTGCCCCTTGCGTTCCGGTAGCATCTCGCCCGCTATCCGCTCCCCTTTCCCCCTGATCGTTATTGCCCTCTAACTGTCTATACAGTTACCAAACGCTTCGCTACCTGTCAATCAAGTTGATTGTAAAAAAACATGTCAAGTGGAAAGCGTGATGTATTAAATGTGTAATATCGACATGTTATCAGATAAATATTGCAAACCAAAAAGATTGCGCGTACAAATGAATTTAACCCCGTAGGGGCCGGACAGCGTTAGCGAGCTGCGCGAGCAAGCGCCGCCAGCCGTCCCGAATACCCCCACCACGAAGCGCAAAACTCACACATCACGAAAACCGTCAAGCCGCATCAGCGGCGGACAGCAGCGCAATAGATACAGGCGCATCCGCGCCGGAACGCGAGCACACGCGAGCACCACCAAACCAAGGCGCATCAGCGCCGGCCAGGAAGGGCGAATCATGGCGATCACCACAGGCGAAAATCTGCCGGTAGTCACACCGGAAGGGCTGAACGGCGCACGCAAGCGGTATCTTGCCAAGCTGGGTAGGCCAACAAAGTACAACGATGAGCTTGCCGCTGAAATCTGCGCCAGGATAGAGGCAGGGGAAACGCTCTCAAGAATATGCGACGGCCAGGACAGCACCGGGCAGGATATGCCGCACAGGGGGACAATCAACGACTGGGCAGCGAATCTTCCACACTTTGCCAGCGACCTCGCCCGCGCCCGGTCCCGATCTGGCTCGGCACTCGCTGACAACGCCCAAGATATCGTTGACCGGCTGCACGACGACCAAGCCGGGCTGAATCTTGTCCAGGTGCGCGTCGGTGAGGTCCGCGCCAAGCTACGCCTGGAACTCGCCAAGTCCTATGATCGGGATCAGTACGGCGATAAGCGGCAAGTCAGCGGTGAAATCACCGTGGCGCACACGGTAGGCGGGATTATTGACGCGGTGATGGGCAAGAGCAAGCCGCTGGTTGTCCTGGATGCAGAGGCCGATGAGGTGCCCTTGATCGGGGCCGAATAGGGATCAGTTGCTACCTGAATTGTTACCTGAATGCACTGAGATGATGAAGACGCTGTTGATCTAGCAGGTTGCGTGGATTTGAGCCGAGATGTTTACTCTCGTACTGCGACCAGAACGCGACCAGGGCGGGCAACGCGGCAAGCGAGCGCGTCGCGCAGGGGGAGAGAGTAATGCAGGTGCAGCCGGGCGCGTGGCGAAGGCACCCGCCCCCCCCCAGGTGCCCGCACCCCGCCCGTCCCCCCACCCGCGAATATGCACCCCACCCCCATAAACCTGACGGTTTCTGGAAACCGTTTTCTGACGAAAAAAATAAAAAAATTGGAGGCTAGTGATGGGACGGTTACATTGGCCGAGCGGGGGTACACCCAAGTACCTCAAGGAGTTTACATGATCATTGACCTCGCCATTATTCAGAGAAACCTAAGGGCGTGCAGTCCGCCGCCAACCGTTATGGATTACGGACACCTGAATAGAATTTACATTCAGAATGAGGCTTTCTGGGCGCTTTTTATGAGAGCCGGAAGCGACTGACAAGGTTTTGCAGCTCCTTGGCCTGAGTGGCCAGTCGGGCGGCCGCTCCGGCTGTTTCATCCGCCCCGCGCGCAGTCTGGTGCACCACATCGGTGATCTGCTGAATGTTGCTGGTCACTTCACTGGTGGTTGCGGTCTGCTGCTCAGCGGCCGTGGCGATCTGGTTGATCTGCATCGTGACCTCGTTGATCCGCTCCAGGATCTCCTCCAGGGCTTGGCCCGATTTCTTAGAGGATACTGCACCTTTTTCCACCTCGTGAACGCCCACCTCCATGGCCTTGACCGCTTCCTGAGTTTCCTTCTGTATGGCCTTAATCATTTCGCCGATCTCACGGGTCGCCCTGGTAGTCCGTTCGGCCAGAGCTCTGACCTCGTCGGCCACAACGGCAAAACCGCGGCCCTGTTCGCCGGCTCTTGCCGCCTCGATTGCGGCGTTCAAAGCCAGCAGGTTGGTCTGGTCAGCAATGTCTTCGATGGTGCCAACGATCTGACCTATCTGGTCGGAACGGCTGCCAAGGGCCTCGATAGTCTTTGAGGTCTGGCGTACCCGGTCGGCGATGACGTTCATGCCAGTGATGGTCTCATTAACCACCCTGGCCCCGGCGTTGGCGGATTCGGTGGTCCGGCGGGATGCATCGGCCGCACTGGAGCAGTTGCGGGCGATGTCGCTGCTGGTTGCGGACATCTCCTCGCTGGCGGTGGCCACCGTGTTGGTCTGAGAGGCAACCTCTTCCGCTCCGGTGGCGATCTGGGCCGAGGTCGAGTGGAGCTGGTTGGAGGCCGATGCGATGCCGGTCGAGACGTCCATAGTCTTGGAGATCATGTCGCGCAGGTTGTTCAGCATGTTCTTCATAGCGGTTAGGAGTTGGCCGGTCTCGTCCTTCGAGGTTACCTGCACATCGACGGTCAGATCTCCTTCGGCCAGACGATTGGCCACATCAACACATTTTCCGATTGGGCCGGTAATTGCCTGGGCGATGGTCATCGTCAACAAAACAATCACAACGGCAAGCAGCGATATTACCGTTAGCGATACGATGGTAGCATGCTTGTTCACTGCCACCGCATCCTTGGACCCTTTATCGGATAATTCAACATTGTATTTCATGTGAGTATCGAGACATTTATCTAACTTGTCCGAGAGCGGTGTCAAATCGTGCATGATCATATCTCTGGCCTCGACGTTCTTGTTCAGTCGTGACAGTGCAAGGACCTTGCCTCTCACGGCGTCCTGCTCGGCCAACGCAGCCCGGTCGTCGGCCAACATCTTCTTGTCCTTGTCGTCGGAGATAAGCGGCTCGTAGTCCTTTAGCGCCTTTGCAATGCCCTCGCGATCCTTGCTGATCTTCTTGTCGATCCCCGCCATCGCGGTGTCGTCGGTGTTAAGCACGTGCTGATAGGTATCGCCCACAAGTTCGCCGTAGCCCTTGATCGCGCCGCCCAGCACGACAATGCTCGGCACGCTGTTGACGGCGCAGTAATTGGCGGCATCGAAGACTTTTTCCATCCGGGAAATGTTGAAAGCGCCCATCCCCACAAGTCCGGCAAGGGTTATCAGTAACAACATGTTTAATTTTCTGGAGATTTTCAGATCGCTGAACCACTGCATAGATGGAACTCCTTTAAAAGTGGATTCTTTCGTAGTCGCGTAGAACAGTTTGTTACATCTATATCGCCAATGTATCGAAAACCTTAAGTGACATTCTCGCGAATAAACTGCTTATAATTGAATAAAGTGCTAATCCGTAGAGATTTTAAGGGTTTTTAGCGATTGAATGGCCGAGCACACCGTTTGCGGATGTGCAGGAAACGATATGTCACGTTGCATCGTGCGGGCGGGTTTTGCACGCCTCTGGGTGCGTGGTTCATGGTTGAGGAGGTCGCTGACAGGGATCTTCTTTCCGGGGTGTGCGCCATGACGGTGATAGCGCACGGGAAGCAGGCTCGCAAGCTGGTTGATTAGGACTTGTCGTGCTTGGACCAGTATCGAAAGTCATTCTTGCTTGTCCGTTTCACTTCATACATGGCGAAGTCCGCGCAAGAGATGAGCGTTTGGGCATCCTCGGCATCATCGGGATAGATACTGATACCGATGGATACTCCGATACGGCAGACAACATTACCGAGGCTAAAGGGCGCGGTCAAAGCCTCCAGCAGCTTCCTCGCCACGACGCTAGGACCTTCCAGGTGATTGAGGTCATTTAGGATAATAATGAACTCGTCCCCGCCTATGCGCGCCACCGTATTGGACTCCCGAACGCAGAAAGTAAGCCGGCGAGCCACCGCCTGCAACAACTCATCTCCGACTTGGTGACCGTGGCTGTCATTAACAGCTTTGAAGCCGTCCAGGTCGGCATAAAGCAGGGCAAACCGGCTGTGGTTGCGGTGTGCCTGAATCATGGTTTGGTCTAGCCGGTCGAATAGAAGCGTCCGGTTGGGCAGACCGGTTAGCTCATCGGAGTGCGCCATCTGCCCCAATTCCTTCTGTAGCCTCTTGAGTTCGCTGATGTCTTCCTTGACGCCGACAAAATGAGTGATTACCCCGGATTCGTCGCATACGGGCGAGATTGAAGCAAGCTCCCATACTAGGCCACCGTCCTTATTACGGTTGTGGAATTCGCCATGCCACTCCCGCTTGGATAGAATGGTCTCCCACATTTCACGATATAACTGCTCGGGCTGGGCATCTCCTTTCAAGAAACGCGGATTCTCGCCGATGACCTCCTCTGGAGAGTATCCCGTCACTTGGCAAAACTTGGGATTGACGTACTCGATTGTACCGGTAGGATCGGTGATCATCACCGAAATCGGGCTGTGCTCGACAGCCGATGCCAGTTTGCGCAGCCCAGCTTCCTTGCGTTTGAGTTCTCGGACCTCGTGTTCCAGTCGCCGGTTCTTGGCTGTCAACTCCCCGCGTTCACGCAATTTACGCCCCCTGGCTCATGAAACGTCTCAGACCTCAATCCTGAATTCTGCCCCTACCTCGTTATTGCGTACGCTCAATCTTCCGTTCATGTTTCTCTCGATGATGTTTTTAGCCATAAAGAGGCCAATTCCAGTTCCTTGTGGTCCCTTTGTGGAAAAATGTGGATCAAACACCTTGGGAAGTATCTCATCGGGAATGCCACCGGCATTGTCTCTGATAGTTACGACAGACCTGCCCTGTTCCGCACTCACGGTAATACAGACCTGTGGACTGTCGTTTTTCCTTGTCATCAGTGCATCCTTGGCATTGCTCAGTATATTGAGGATTACCTGGGTGTATTCATTTGGGTATCCATGTACAACAGGATCATCCCTGCAATCCATAACGATTTCTATTTGATCGCTGTCAAAGCTTGCTTTGACAAGCTGGATGGTGTTGCTGATTATTTGGCTGACTTTAAACTCTTCCTTTTCCTTGTCCGGTTTGAAAAAGTTTCTAAAATCGTCAATTGTTTTGGACATATGTTGGATCAACACCATGGCGTCGCCGACAGTCTTGTCGAGAAACTCCTTACTGAAATGATCCCTGTCATATAAAAACGGCAATTGCTGTATGGTGAGTCCGAGCATATTCAGCGGTTGTCGCCATTGATGGGCTATATTATGGATCATCTCACCCATAGCAGCCAGGCGATTTTGCTGATACAGCACCTGATCTCTCTGGCGAAGCTCAAGAATTGCTTGTTCCACACGCTTCTCAAGGGATTGATTAAGTTCCTCAAGTTCTAGTCTTTTTCTAGCAAGCCTGCCTTGTGCCAGTTTACGCTCAGTGATATCCCGCACGATCGCCCACATTACATAGGGGTTTCCCTGGTCGTCACGAATAAGCTGGGTTCTCAGTTCAACGGGGAAGATCGTGCCGTTTTTTTTGCAGTACTCTTTTTCATATATTTCGGAATACCCCCTCGCGAGGACTTGTTCCTCGATGATTTTGATCTCCATCGAATGCCATTTCACTGGTGTAATATCAAGATAAGTCTTGAAAAACAGCTCTTCCGCTTCGTACCCGAGCATATTGCGAAATACTTCATTGTATTGCAAGATCTTTCCGGTCATATCAACACTACAGTATGCGTCCATCATGCCTTCATATAGAAGGTTAAATAACAGATCATTCTTTTTTATTACCTCCTTCAACTGACCGGATTCGAGCATATACCGTCTGACAAGTTGATAAAGAAGAATGCTGGTGATAATGACAAATAAAATGCCTTTATAAACTGAAATATGTATGATGGTGGCTCGATCAGTTATTAAAAGACCTAACGCCGTATCTGACATATAAATCCACAAACAGCTAAAAATAGCATAAATAGTTATGATTTTTAGCACGTCATAGTGGTTCGGTCGTTTTATATTCTTATTCAATGCAGTTTTCATGGCAACCTTTTGCCACGTGAGCGGCTAACCCAATAGGTGATCCTCAATCGCTACCTTTGCCCTCTAACAGTTATGACGGCAATAGCCTCTGTAATTGATTGAATGAGGTCATTTACATCAAGAGGCTTACAGATGATACGTCGAAGGCAAAGTTCCTTGGCAAAAGGCTCCATAATGTGCCAAGTAAGAGGCTGGTCCCCGGTAATGATCAAAACAAGGGTGTCCGGCTTTTCAGCGCATACTTCACGTGCTATCTGTATCCCATTTTTATTTGGAAGAAAAACATCACTTATCACAATGTCATACTTATGTTGTTTGAATAATAAAATAGCTTCATCTGCATCTATAGCAGTATGAACTAGCAACTCTGGAAACTGCATCACAATGATTCTGTTACAAGTTTCAATAGCTATCTGATCTGCTTCAACTAGCAATAACGAAATCTTAGGGTTCACGGACATGGTAAACTCTCCTTTACGCCCATACGAACATTTGTAACTATTTGCCCCTTTTATACGCAACTGAGAGGTTACGCCCTAACATAGTAGTGGTCAACCATGAAAACCGAAAAATACCCAGGCGAGTTATGCGGCCCGAGCTGGAACAGTTTAGCCGATCACTCACAGGCTTAGAACCGGTTGAATTTTATTGACAATACTCACGAAAAATGTAAACTCGCACCAATTAAATAAACCTAACTGATGTCAACTTGGGGGCGAAGTGAAAATTTTAGTGATGGATAATGACAAGCAGGTTGCCGACGCTATTAGCTGTGAACTCGAAGAGGTCCTTGTGCGCTATGCAGCGGATGGCGAAGTAGGGCTGAAGATCGCACAGGAAAGGCGGTTCGACCTGATCGTAATAGACTGGGCGCTTCCTAAGAAAGACGGTCTGAGCGTATTAAAGGAACTGCGCGAACTGAAAGTCATGACCCCGGTCCTGATGTTGACTGCTGAGGATTTTGTCAAAGCTGTTGTCATATCGCTTGATTCCGGTGCAAACGACTGTGTGACTAAGCCATTTGAAATTCATGTACTTATGGCCAGGATGAAAGCACTAATACGTAGAAGTAAATGGGATTCATGTGCGGAAATTCGCCATGCCCACATTCCTCTCGCCCCGGTTATTTCCGTACTCGATGGCCGATGACTACGAAACAACTGCCCTGCCGTTCTTTCGTTTTACACCTTAATCCCTGCAATACACGCTTCAATCGCCGCGAACAGATCGTTAAAAATAATCGGCTTTAGCAGATAGGCGCAATATCCGATTTCCTTGAATTTATCAAGGTATTTTTTGTCGCCATATGCGGTGAGTACGATGAATGTTGCCTTGGCATTTATTGCACGGATTGCGCGAGCCATTTCAATGCCGTCCATTACCGGCATGTTGATATCTGTGACAACGATGTCCGGGGTGAACTCTTTGTAGAGTGTCACCCCCATTACGCCATTTTCCGCAGCGAGTATTTTGTAATCCGGGAACTCAATGGCACTCACGCGAGCTATTATATCGCAGGCAGCTTTGTCATCTTCAACGAACAGTAGCGAACGTGAGGGGAGTGACTGAGTGGATACCATTTTAGACCTCAATCCTAAACTCCGCACCGTCTTCGACATTGCGCACTGTAAGACGGCCTCCCATGCTTTTCTCGATTATTGCACTCGACATGAATAATCCTACACCGGTGCCTTTACCCAATGGCTTGGTGGTAAAGTAGGCGTCGAATATCTTGTCGATGATTTCCTCTTTGATACCGCCTCCATTATCGGTGATGGTCACAACTGCCCTGCCGTTCTCCGTCAGTGAGCGCACCGTTATCCGACCGTCGCGTTTTTCAGTTTCCACTAAAACACCCATCGCATTCATCAGGATGTTTAGTATCACCTGACCGTATTCGTTGGAATAGCCGTTGATCTGCGGCTCCCCGGTGGTACTGATATCGATGCTTATTTTGCGTTCCTTGAGACTGCACTCGATGAGGGAAACTGTTTTCTTGATGACTTGGTCCACCTGGAACGGTTTCTTTTCCTTTTCCGGGGCCAGGAAGTCCCGGAAATCGTCGATGGTCTTCGACATGTGCTTGATGATTTCCATCGACTTGGTTACTCCATTGTCCAGCACCTCCTCGGTAAGCTTGCCATGCTTAGAATTCAAGAGCAGCTCCTGAACATGGAGCCCCAGGACGTTCAGGGGCTGACGCCATTGATGCGCAATGTTACCGAGCATTTCCCCCATTGCGGCCATGCGGCTTTGCTGGATCATCAGCTGGTCATTCTGTCGGAGTGCTTCCATGCTCCTGATACATTCACCGGTTTCCTTCTCCAACTTCCGATACGTCTGTTCCTGTACCTCAACGCGTTCTCCCAACTCTTCGTTGAGCCTGCCGACTTTTAATTCGGCTTCCTTTACCCTGGAAATATTGCTGAAGGTAATGACTACCCCCTCCTTGGGGCCTTCTTCGGACCTGAAAGGCATGATCCGGCTAAGGAGCCAAACCCCCTCTCTGGTGGTCACCTCTTTTTCGATAACGATGCCGTCACTCAGCACACTCTGAATGTCGGCAATAAGCACGCTTTGATCGTCAAGCCGATAGGCAATGTGATTGATAGGGCGGCCGACATCCTGGGGCAGCAATTGGAATAGCTCCGAGCTGGCAGGGTTGAACTTGCGGATGTTCATCTCTTTATCGAGGAAGATGATGCCGCTGTCGATGCTGCTCAGCACATTGACAAGATCGACATTGAGCTGTTTTAGCCCGATGTTGCTGCGTTCAAATTCCATATTGACTGAGTAGAGTTCCTCGTTAGTGCTATGCAATTCTTCGTTGGCGCTGTTTAATTCCTCGTTGGTTGACTGAAGTTCTTCGTTAGCCGCCTGAAGTTCTTCGTTGGTTGAGTTCAATGCCTCGGCAGTCGCTTGCAGGTTCTCCTGAGTGGCGAGTAGGTCTGCCCTGGTATTTTGCAACTCAAGCTCTAGGTCTGAGAGGTGCTGGCGGCAGTAAATGCTGGGCTCGAAAGAGTTAATGTCCGTTTCAGCGGGCGTCTCTGGGCGAGGACCCTGTTCTTTCTGCATGATCTCGAAATAAATATGATAGTGAAGCGAGTTGGTCTTTTCATAGGAGA
This sequence comes from uncultured Geobacter sp., assembly GCA_903925075.1. Classification (GTDB taxonomy): domain Bacteria; phylum Desulfobacterota; class Desulfuromonadia; order Geobacterales; family Geobacteraceae; genus Geomonas. Next base: position 3,565 of record CAIYDQ010000128.1, on the reverse strand, counting down.
TTGGGTCAACCGTCACGTCAACCGAATACTCTTCCTCTGCCATTTTTATGCGGACATTACGTGTAACATTGCAGTGCCCCGCTTTTTTCACCTTTTGCAGCAAGATACTAAGTGCAATGTGAAGGTTTCCGTCAGTCATGCTGATTATGTCATTTTCGATGCGTCCTTTAATATTCAGAAAAGAAACCACGTCGCCGAAAAAGTGAATGATATGGAAGTCCTCATCGATCAGGACACCGGGGGGGATACGCCTTTCGAGTATTCTGTCGTAGTCGTAAAGTACCCGCCGGTCCAGGCTGGCTGGTCGCGACAGCGCAGGTTGAACGCCTGTGCGTGGGATGATCAGTGCAGTCCCATTGCGGTGGGGGTCGAGTTCCACCGTCAATTTCCGATCCCGGATCTTGCGAAATATTTTATTATTGGAAGAGAGTACCTCAAACTCGCTTGCAAGAGAGCCTACACCCTCGCTTTTACCGAGAAACAGGATTCCATTCATATTCAGGGCAAAATGGAATAAGGACAGCACCTTTTTCTGTGTCTCGGGCTGTAGGTAAATCAGCAGATTGCGACAGCAAATCAAATCGAGCTTGGAGAATGGTATGTCTCGGGTCAGATCGTGGTGAGCGAAGGTTAACCGCTGGCGCAAATCGCTTTTCACCTTGAATAGATTTCTGTCAACCTCGACAAAAAAACGCTCCAAACGTTCGGGATTGACCTTTGCCAGACGCTCACCGGTAAAAACCCCTTGGGCGGCAAGGTCCAGCGAGCGCTTGTGCACATCGGTTGCGAATACGACTATCTTGCCGGTAAAATTTAGCTCGCAAGCCCTCTCCGCCAATAGTATTGCCAGGGAGTATGCCTCCTCTCCGGTGGCACAACCGGCTGACCAGGCACGCAGATCTTGATCAGCTGGCAGAGCGGCAAAGATCTCGGGGATAATGGTCGATTCAAGATATTGGAATGCCTTCTCGTCTCGAAAGAACTCTGTCACGCCGATCAGCAGGTCGTGGTAGAGGTGTTCAAGTTCAGTCTGATCCGAGACGAGTATTTTTGCGTATTCCGACACTATTTCTATGCGGAGGTAACCCATGCGCCGCCTGATACGCCGTCCGACAGTTCCTATCTTGTACTTGGCAAAGTCCAGATTGTACTCGCGGTGCAGCAGGTTGAAAATTTCCAGGTATTCTTCGACTTCTCCTGGCGATTCATGGGAGGGATGCTGACGCAGAAGAGATGCCCTTGCATGGGCTTTTTTTTTAAAGGAGGGGGGGGGGGCGTCGCGTCGCGTTTGTTCCATGAGGACGGTCGGGATCGCATCGGGGGAGAGGACAAAGTCGCATACTCCGGTATCGATAGCGCTTTGTGGCATTGCATAGAATTGAGCGGTAACCGGACTTTGGGCGACTACTATCCCTCCGCCACTATGAATGGCTCGGACCCCCTCGGGGCCATCATTGCCGGTACCGGACAGAATCAGCCCGATGGCCCGCGCTCCCATCTCGTTGGACAGAGACTTGAAGAATACGTCGATAGGCCGCTCCACATGCAGACCTCGGGAAATCTGGGTCAGAAGCAGGTTCCCTTCCGAAACTTCCATCTGCGTCATGGAGGTGTTCAGATAGATGGTGTTCGGCAGCAAGGTGATGTTATCTGAGACTTTCATAATCGGCATTGAGGTATGGCGACTCAAAAGCTCGTCCATCTGGCTCTTGAAGTCGGGAGAGAGGTGCTGAATGATGACGAAGGCCATATCGCTATCCGCCGGCATGTGATCGAAAAACAGTTGCAGTGCAACCAGACCGCCGGCTGATGCGCCGATTCCGACGACGTATATTGGTTTATCTTGTTCCGAATGTGACAATGTGGCCTCCGATTCTGCTTATGGGTCAGGCGTGTGATGGCTATTCTTTAAAAATACACCGGCAAAGTGAAATAGAACGTTGCCCCTTGATCGACCATTCCTTCAGCCCAGATGCGGCCTCCATGCCGCTGTATGATCCGCTGCGCCGTGGCGAGCCCTATGCCGCACCCCTCAAATTCGGCGCCATGAAGCCGTTGAAATGTCTTGAACAGATTAGCCTTATACGCCATGTCAAAACCAGCACCGTCGTCTTTAACGAAGAATGTAGGCTGTCCCGCCAACACGGTACATCCGAATTCGATACGGGCTGACAACGCATTGGAGGTGTACTTCCAGGCATTGCCAAGCAGATTCTCGAACAGTTGCCTCAGTAGGGAAGGATCGCCCAAAACGGTAATGCCATTCTCAATAACAATCTCCACGCACCGCTTCGGTTCGGCTTCCTTCAAGGTGTCCAGAATGGATGTGGCCACTTCGCTCAGGTCGAGGGGTTCCAGGTTGATTTGAGATCTACCAACCTGAGATAGCTCCAGCAAGTGATCTATCAGCGCCCCCATCTTGTTTGATGCTGTACGTATCCTGTCCAGGTAGTTGCGAGCCTCACCGGGGAGGTGCTCCTCAAATTCCTCATTTAATATGGCGCTAAAGCTGTTGATATGGCGCAAGGGGGCACGTAAGTCATGGGAGACAGAGTAGCTGAAGGATTCCTGCTCAAGGAGAGCTGCCTTGAGATCAGCCGTGCGCTCGCTTACGCGCTGCTCAAGTAGTTCATTGGCCAGTTCCAGGTCCTTTTGAGACTTTAGGAGAGCGACCTCTATCTGCTTGCGATGAAAGAGTGCAGATATCACGTTGATATTCTTGTCGATGACGGCATAGAGTTTTTCACAGATCGTAGGCTTCAGCAGATAGTGATCGATGCCGATCTCGATGCACCTCAGCAGGAATCCGACATCCGTATGAGAAGTTAACGCAATGATAGCAACCTCAGGATTTAACGACTTTATCTCGGCTGCCATGCCGATGCCGTCCATAAACGGCATTTGTATGTCAGTTATCACGATATCCGGAGAGTGCATCGTGAAACATTCTAAGCCGGATTGGCCGTTATCGGCAGAATGAACTGCAAGTGCCGGATATCTCATACCTATTTGGTTGCAAAGACTGCTACGGGCGGCAGCGTCGTCTTCGACAATCAATATTGCTAGTGGTCCGGGTTGCATATTGAACCTCGCCAGTATAGCAGTAAATGAAAAAATATCCCGCGTCGAGCAAGATTTGAGCCATCACGAGATCCAACATATTGTAATTTATTTACAAAGTCAAGGTCTATGGTTCTCGCCGCTATAATCGCTCAGGTTCCTTGCTGTCGCTGCAATCGTGCAGCAGCCAGCGGAGGTACTTTAGCTGGCTGCCGACAAGGCCATCTGAATAATTTGGGATGAGATTACCATAACTTCGGGTTGTTACAGTTACACGTACGCGTACAAGGTGCTGAAGCCGGGAAGTAAAGGTCCGGCAGTTACGATAGCACAGGCCAATTTTACCAGCAATATCGTCAAGAGGAAAAAATGGGGATATAGCTGATTCAAATGAGAGTCGGCCAGAGTGATAATAGTGATATAGAGTTCTTTTGATTCGACCCTGATGGTACTTATATTTCGGGATTAGGAGCCATATTTACATTTATGCTGTTGGTAGTTTGGT
>CAIYDQ010000127.1 GCA_903925075.1 uncultured Geobacter sp. | reverse complement strand
GCCGTCGTCGTCCAAGAGCGGATGCTGCACCGAGGCGTCGCCGTAGGTGGCGGAGTTGGCGACCAGGCCTCCCTTGCGCGTGTAGAGCCGGGTTGCCTGCGAAGCGTTGGCGAAGGCGTCGTTCAGGCTCAGTCCTTTTTTCAATTGCTCGAAAAGCGTGTCCAGGAAGAATTCGCCGCTGCGGACGTTGTCGGAAGACTCCACGGTCCCCATGTATGACTCCTCGTCGGCCGCGGCGCTGGTGATGATGATCCTCCCCTGCTTGGAGAGCACAGGAATGAAGGAGCCCGAGTAACAGGAGCCGTCGATGAAGATCCGTTTTTGCTGCAGGGCCTCCGGGTACGCGGCGAGCGCTCCTTCCAGGTTATCCAGCCAGGTTTTCACGTCCGAGGGAGCGATGAAATCGCCGTCGAGGTGGAAGACGCCCGGCTCGCCGTGGTTGACCATCACGATGTAGAGCGGCGCCGGCGAGTTGATCATCCTGGAGGCCATCCCCTGGATGGCGCTTTGGATGTTCGCCTTGGTGGGGAGGCCGTCGACCGTGATGCCGGCGTCGGCCTGGTTGGTGTTGTAGTTGAAGTACTGGATGTTGGCGTCTTCGAAGCCTCGGCTCTTGAGGGCCAGATAGATGCGGTTGGTGGTCTTGTTGTGGGACGGCATCCCGTCGCCGCTGGCGATCTTTCCTTCCACGATCACGGCGTAGCCTGCCGAGGCGCCGACCAGCAGATTCTGCACGGGCGAGGACGAGGCGCTCAGCCGGTCGGTCCCCGCGAAGACCGCCTTGATGCTGTAGTTCCCCTTCTGGGTGAAATTGCCGAGCCCTTTCAAGCCGAACTGGCCGATGTTTCCAGTGGTGAGCAGCGTCGTGGTGGTGGAGTTGTCCGGCGCCGTCACCTGCAGGGCGACCTGGAGAGCATTCAAGTCCTGGCCGTCGGGAAAAGCCGTGAGCTTGCCGGACAGGTCGATGGTGGTGTTGTTGAGGATGGTCTCGCTGGAGAGCATCAAGGCGGCGCTGGTGAGCGGCTTGTTGTAGAAATAGGCGGTCACGCCGGCGGCCCCGGCGATGCCGACGGTGCAGGTTGGGCCGTCGCTGCTGGTGCAGCCGCTCCAGCGGTCGAAGAAGTAGCCGTCGGCGGCCGAGGCGCTCAGGACAACGCTGGTGGTGTCGGCGAACAAGGCGGAGCAGGCGCCGGCCGTGCCGCCGCAGTTGATGCCGGCGGGGAGGCTCGTCACGGTGCCGGTGCCGTTGCCCCCAGCGGAAACGGTGAGCGGGTAGTTCTTGGCGAAGCGCGCGGTGACGTTGATGTCGCCGTTCAGGGCGACGGTGCAGCCTTTGGCGGCGCCGGAGCATCCCCCGAGCCAGCCGAGGAAGGTCGAGGCTGCGTCCTGGGTGGCGGTCAGGGTCATGGAGCCCCCCGCCGTCGGGAAAAGCTGGTCGCAGTCGGCGCCGCAACTGATGCCGGCGGGCGTGCTGTCCACCGAGCCGTCGCCGGAGCCGGTTTTGTTGACGTAAATGCTGGCGGCCGTGCCGAGGGTGCCGCCGCGGACCGGAATCACGCGCAGGAGGGCGGAGTAGCCTTGATAGCCGATATCGCCGTCGGCGGCGTTGACTGTCTGAGCATTGGGATTGGGGTTTCGACTGGTGGAGGTCCAATAGACCCCGGAAACGGTGTCGAAGCCGTTTTGCCCAAGCCACGCACCCGGCGAAGCCATGCCGCGGTTCATGATGCTGGAAAGTTCGTTCACGTTGGGGAGCCGCCAGTCCTTTTGCCCCAGGTAGCTGTTGGTGTTCAGGCACCCCACGTGGGCAATTGCCTGTCCCCAGTTCATGGCGGACCCGGAAGCCGCGCAGGCCGCAGGACCGGGCGCGTTGCCGTTCGCGGTCCATATCAGCCCGGTCAAAAGGTCGCTGACGGTGCCGTCCCGGTTTACGCCGAAACGCACCTCGGGAAGCGCGGTGCCGCTACGCAGCGCGCCGTCCTGGCCGGTGCCGGCGCAAAGGATCGGGGCGCCCAAGGTATTCCAGCACCCGGCCTGGCCGGTGGCCGGCAGGGTAATCTTGAATCTGCCGCTCGCGTTGCGGACGGGAATGACGAAATAGTTGGTGGTGTCGCTTTTGAGCGCGCCGGTGACCGTGGCGAAATCAATCATCACCCAGGCGGACGCGCCCCCCTTGCTGCTGGACGACCAGTATTTTTGCCTGACGTCGGTAAAGCCGGTCTCCGCGGACATGAGCCAAGTGGCGGTATCGCTCTTGTCGGCGTTCATGAGCGAGGTCAGTTCGTTGATGTTGGGGAGCCGCCAATCGGCGAATCCCAGGTAGGAGTCGGCGTTGAGGCTCGCCACCAGATCCAGGGCGTGCTGCCAGCTGACCGCCCCGCTTCCGGCCGCGTTGTTGGCCGCCTTGGGGAAGACCAGCCCGGTGAGGTTGTCCGTGATGATGCTCCCGTTCTGGCTGAAACGGGGGTCGGGCCAGGCGGCGCCGGTGAGCTTATCGCCGTCCTGCCCGGAGCTGGCACAGCCTACGGCGACGCCACTGACCGGATCGTAGCAGGCGGTCTGCCCGGTGCGTGCGACGCCCGCGTGCGGCAGCAACTGCGGGGAACCGAAGACGGCGGTGACCAGCATCGCTCCGTTGACCGGAAGGGTGCAGGGGTCCGTGCCGGTGCAGCCGCCGCCGGCCCACCCCAGGAAAGCAAAGCCGGCGTCGGGGGTCGCGGTCAGGGTGACGGAAGTCCCGGCTTTGGCGTAGGCGGAGAAGCAGGCGCTGCCGCAGGCGATGCCGCTCCCCTGTTGGCCGGCCACCGTCCCGGAACCGCTGCCGGCTTTGATCACGACGAGGGAGGCTGCGCCGAAGCCGCTGCCGCCGCGCACCGGGATCAGATAATTGGCGGTGCTTTTTCCCTGGATGCCGATCCCGCCGCTGGCGAGGTTGACGTACCACCCTTGCGAACCGCCCTGGCTCCAGGTGGTGGAACTCCAGAAGTTGCCGTCGCTTAGTTGCAGGAACCAGGCGCTGTTGTTGGAGAGCCAGTCCAGGTTCGCCGCCGAGCCGTAGTTAACCAGCGTCGCCAGTTCCGTCACCGTGGGAAGTCGCCAGTCGCTGAAGCCGAGGACGGCGTCCTTGTTGATCAGGTCGATGAACTGCACCGCCTGTTGCCAAGTGACGGCGCCGTCCCGGTCGCCTTGGGTGTCGAAGGGAGCGGAACCCGTGTTGTAATTGCTCTTCATGATGTTTGCGTCCACCGGCCAGACGAGGGTGGTGGCTTGGTCTGTCAGGATGGGCGAGTCGTTGGAGACGGCGAAGCGCGGAGCGGGCCATACCTCGCCGCGCAAGGTATCCGCGTCCTGGCCGGTGCCGGCGCACGGGATCAATGTGCCGCCGCTGTCGGAGCAGGAGGTCTGGTTTGTGCGCATGGTGAGGGCGATGCCGTTGCCGCCGCGCACCGGCAGCACGGCATTGGCGGCGGCCTTGCCGGCGGTGGTCAAAACTCCGCTGTTCGGGTCGAGAGTCCAAGCGTAGGCGCGGTTCGGCTCATAGCCGGTCGAGCTCCAAAAGGGGATGCTCGGCAGGTTGATCAGGAGCCCCATGTCGTTCCAGCTAGCGAGCGCCGACTTGGCGCCGTAGTCGGCGAAGGCGCGCAGTTCGTTCAGGTTGGGGAGCCGCCAGTCGCTGAAGCCCAGATACTTGCCCCGGTTCAGCATCTCGATGTAATCCAGGGCGTGCAGCCAGGTCACGAAGCCGTCCCCGGATGTGCCGTCAGCGTCGAAGGAGGAATCGAGGCTCGCCATCGGGTTCAGGTCCTGCGGTATGGTGAGCCCGCTCAAACGGTCGGTCACCGTGGCGTTGCCGTTGTCGTGGAAACGGTCGAGGGTTAGCTGCGGACCGGTTATCGCCGCGCCGTCGCCCGCCAGGGCGCCGGTCGAGCCGCAGGCGACCGGGTTGTTGGCGAGGTCGTAGCAGACGCGCTGCCCGCTGTCCATAGTGACCACCTGCGCCGCCGGCCTGCTGAAGGAGGCGGTCACGTAGACGTCGCCCAAGAGCGAGACGGTGCAGCCGCCGGTGCCGGAGCAGGCGCCGCTCCAGCCGATGAAGGTGGAGCCCGGCTCCGCGGTTGCGGTCAGGGTCGCGCTTCCTCCCGGCGAAGCGTAGGATTCGAAGCAGTCGCCGCCGCAGGCGATCCTGCCGCTGTCGCCCGCGACCGTGCCGACGCCGTTGCCGCTCTTGTAGACGGTCAGTGAGGCCGGCGAGGCGCCGCTGCCGCTTCGCACCAAAAGGATCTGGTGGAAGGCGCCCTTCCCGTCTTTCATGGTCCCGCCGGTTGCCAGGTCCAAAAGCCAGGCGTAGTTGTAGTTAGCCGATGGGTAGCTGGTCGACGACCAGAAGGAAGTCGGCTCGACATAGCCGAAGGCGTTGCCGCTCAGCCAGCCGCTGGGGCTAGCCGCCTCCCGGGAAACCAGGGAAAGCAGTTCGTTGATGTTGGGGAGCCGCCAGTCGCTGTAGCCCAGATAGCTCCCCTGGTTGATCAGGCGGACGAAGTCGAGGGCGTGCTGCCAGCTGACGGCGCCGTCCCCGGCGGTGCCGTCGGAGTCGAAATCGGGCACGAGGAATTTAATCGGGTTTTGCTGATTCGACCAGATCAGGCCGGTGGCGAGGTCCGTGAAGACCAGTGGCCGCGAGACGTCGAAGCGTGGCGAGAGCGGCTGCTGGCCCAAGGCGATCTCACCGTCCTGGCCGGTTCCCGCGCAGTCGACCACGTTCCCCTGGGTATTGGAGCAGGTGGCCTGGTCGGTGTCTGCGTAGGTGAGCTGCCCGCCACCGCCGCCGCTGATAGCCAACGTGTAGTTGCTCCCCGTCTTGGCAACTTGGCTTAGCGAGCCGTCTGTCATGGAGAAGGTCCAGGCGTTGCGCGGGTCGGGAGCGTAGCTGGTGGAGGACCAGTAGCTCCCCTCCATCAGCCCTTGGGTGATGGCGCTGTTTTCCAGGGCCTTGCGCAGATTCGCCCCCTGCGAGTAGTCGGCGAGGGTGCGCAGGTCGTCGATGTTGGGGAGCCGCCAATCGCTCTTTTTCAGGTAGGTGTGCTCGTTCAGGTACGCCACGAACTCCAGGGCGCTCTGCCAGGTCATCGCCCCGTTAGCGTCGGTGTTCGGCCGGTTCAGGGTTTTCGCCAGACTGCCGTCCCGCAGCCAGACCAGGCCGGTCAGCGTGTCGGTCACGACGCCGACGAAGCGCTTGTCGAAGCGGGTAGTCGGCAAGGCGACGCCGACCCGCTCCAAGCCGTCCTGGCCGCTGGCGTCGCAACTGGAGAGCTGGACACCGTTGCTGTCGAAGCAGGCGGTCTGGCCGGTCTGCAGCAGAACCTTCTGGGAAGGCGGCGTGAGGGCGAGCGCGGAGACCGTGGTGGCGGCACTGGCCGGGGCCGAGACGTTGCCGGCCGCGTCCTTCACCCAGGCGTACACGGTTTTCTCGCCGGCCGAGGCGAAGGTGTAGTTGGTCGGCCGCAGACTTTGCCAGCCGCCGTCGTTCGCTCCCGGCGTCGCGGTCGTCTCCGAAAGCAGATAGCCGGCGATCCCCACGTTGTCGTTGGCGCTCAGGTCGAGTATCGGCGCGGTGAGGCTGTCCCAGACGGCCGGCAGGGCGAAGCCGACGATCTGCGGGGGAGCCGCGTCGGTCCCCTGGAGGGAATTGCTCCCGCCGCGCACCGGCAAAACCGGGAGCAAGGAGCCGTTGATACCACTCTTAATGGCGTAGCCCAGGGCGGGGGTCTGCACGTTGACCGTCCAGGCTTGGCTGGCATCCCCCGCGTAGCTCGTCGAGCTCCAGTAGGTCGTTGCCAAGTCGGTGAAGGGGCGCGTAATCGAGGCGTCGAAAGCGAAAAGTCCGGCAAGCTCGTTCACGTTGGGGAGGCGCCAGTCGCTGAAGCCCAGGTATTTGTCGGTGTTGAGTTTTTTCACGTAGTTCAGCGCGTGCTGCCAGGTGACCAGACCGTCGCCGGTTGGGATATCCGTGTCGAAAGACGGATCCCGGACCGACATCAGGTTTCCCTGCTGCACCCAGACGAGGCCGGTCAGCGCGTCGCTCACCACCCAAGGTCCGACGGCGGTAAAGCGAGCCGCCGGCCAAGCCGCCCCCTTTCGCAGATCGCCGTCGTCTCCATCGAGAAGCTTTCCCGTCATCCCCGTCGCGGGGAGTTTGATGGTCGGCGCGTAGACCGGCGCCGCAGCGGAACCGCCGGCGATTGCGATGCTGGCCTCCGCGCGGGCTGAGACGTTGCCGGCGGCGTCCTTAACCCAGGCGTAGAGCGTGCACGCACCATCGCTGGCAAAGGTATGGTTGATGGCGATGCCCCATCCCGCGGCCGAGGCCAAGGGAGTCGTGCCGTCCTCGCTCAGCCAGAAGGAGACTACTCCCTTGTCGTCGGTGGTGGTCAGCTCTTTGATGGTGACGCTTCTGCTGTCCGAGGCGGCAGGGAGCTTGAAGGAGACGATGATCGGCGCGTTGGCGTCGGCCGCCGTGGTGATGACCGTCCCGCCCCGGACCGGCAGCAAGCCAAACTGGTCTGTCTTGGGCCTATAGCCGAGGGCGGGGGTTTTCAGGTTCGCGCTCCAGGCGTAACTCGCGTCGCCCTTGTAACTTGTCGAGGTCCAGTAAGTTGTCCCCAGGTCCGTGAAGGGGCGGATCTCGGAGGGATCGAACGTGAACAGGCTCGCCAACTCGTTCACGTTGGGGAGGCGCCAGTCGCTGAAGCCCAGGTATTTGTCGGTATTGAGCTTTTTCAGGTAATCGAGCGCATGCTGCCATGTGACCTGACCATCGGAGGTGCTGCCGTCAATGTCGAAAGACGGGTCCCTGACGGTGACCAGATTCCCCTGCTGTGCCCACATCAGGCCGGTCATCCGATCGGACACCGTCCAGGCGCCGATGGCGGTGAAACGTGGGGCCGGCCAAGCGACTCCCAGCTCGGGTGCATTCGGGTTTATCAGGCCGGTTGCCGGCAATTGCACGGTCGGCGCGTAGGCCGGAGCGGCGCTGCCGCCGGTTATGGAGATGGCGGCGCTTGCCTGCGGCGAGACGTTGCCGGCGGCGTCCTTTGCCCAGGCGTAAAGAGTCTTGTTGCCGTTGCCGGCAAAGGTGAAGGTGATGGAAATGCCCCAGCCTGCCGCCGTCGCCGCAGGGGTCGAAGATGACTCGCTCAGGAAAAGACCGGTAACGCTTCGGTCGTCGACGGTGGTGAGTTCTTCGATGGTCACGGTCCTGCTGGCGGAGGTAGACGGCAGACGGAAGGCGAGGATGGTCGGAGCCGCCGCGTCGGTGGCGGTGACGCTCCTTCCGCCGCGTACCGGCAGCACCGCGTACGTGCCCGTTTTGAGCTGATAGCCGATACCGGGCGTCTGCAGGTTCGCCGTCCAGGCATAAGTGGCGTCGCCCGTGTAACTTGTCGAGGTCCAGTAGGTTATCCCGAGATCCGTGAAGGGGCGGACTTCTGAAGGGTCGAATACGAACAGGCTCGCCAGTTCGTTCACGTTGGGGAGGCGCCAGTCGTTGAAGCCGAGGTAGCTGTCCGTATTGAGTTTTTTCACGTAATCGAGAGCGTGCTGCCAAGTGAGGAGGCCGGTGCCCGCGCTGTCCGTGCTGTCGAAGGATGGGTCCCTGACGGTGGTCAGGTTCCCCTGCTGCACCCACATCAGGCCGGTCATCCGATCGGACACCGTCCAGGCACCTATGGCGGTGAAGCGAGGGGCGGGCCAGGTGACTCCCCGCTCAGGCGTAGTCTGGTTTATAAGGCCGGTTACCGGCAATTGCACCGTCGGCGCATACGCGGGGTCCGGACTCGCAGCCGTTACGGTAATGGCGGCGTCTTTACGCGCTGAAACGTTGCCGGCCGAGTCCTTTGCCCAGGCGTAGAGCGTCCTGTTGCCGTCGCCGGCAAAGGTGAAGGTGATGGCAATGCCCCAGCCTGCCGCCGTTGCGGCAGGGGTCGCAGGGGACTCGCTCAGGAAAAGACCAGTAACGCTTCGGTCGTCGACGGTGGTGAGTTCCTCGATGGTCACGGTCCTGCTGGTGGAGGTAGCCGGCAGGCGGAAGGCGAGGATGGTCGGCGTAGCCGCGTCCGTGGCGGAGACGGTCCTTCCGCCGCGCACCGGCAGCACTGCGGAAGTGGCCGTTTTGGCCTGATAGCCGATGGCGGGCGTCTGCAGGTTCGCCGTCCAGGCCTGGGGGACGGCGCTCGGGTAACTGGTCGAGGTCCAGTAGGCCGTGGTTCCGAGATCAGTGAAGGGGCGGACCTCGGAGGAGTCGAATACGAACAAGCTCGCCAGCTCGTTCACGTTGGGGAGGCGCCAGTCGTTGAAGCCGAGGTAGGTGTCCGTATTGAGTTTTTTCACGTAATCGAGCGCGTGCTGCCAAGTCACTTGGCCATCGGGGGTGCTGCTGCCGTCCGCATCGAAGGACGGATCCCTGACGGTCATCAGGTTCCCCTGCTGCGCCCACATCAAGCCGGTCAAGTGATCGGCCACCGTCCAGGCGCCTGTGGCGGTGAAGCGCGGGGCCGGCCAGGCTACTCCCCGCTCAGGTGCGGTCGGGTTTATAAGGCCGGTTGCCGGCAGTTGCACCGTCGGCACATACGCGGAGTCCGGACTCGCAGCAGTTATGGCGATGGAGGCGTCTTTACGCTGTGAAACGTTGCCGGCGGCATCCTTTGCCCAGGCGTAGAGATTCCTGTTGCCGTCACCGGCGAAGGCGAAGGTAATGGAAATGCCCCAACCGGCCGCAGTCGCCGCCGGATTCGCGGCCGGATCCTCACTCAGAAAAAAGCCGGTGACGCTCCGGTCGTCGATAGTGGTGAGCTCGTCGATGATGACGGTCCTGGTCGTGGAGGTAGCCGGCAACCGGAAGGCGAGGATGGTCGGAGCGCTGGTATCGGTGGCGGAGAAGGTCTTTCCCCCGCGCACCGGCAGCAGGGCGTACTGGGCGGATTTTACCGCATAGCCGATGGCGGGTGTTTGCAGGTTCGCCGTCCAGGCTAGTGTGGGGTCGCCTGTGTAACTTGTCGAGGACCAATAAGAGGACGGCGCCAAAGAGGTGAAGGCGAGGGCCACGGCGGGGGTTGATTTGGAGTAGTCGTACAGGCTCGAAAGCTCGTTCACGTTGGGGAGGCGCCAGTCGGAGTAAGTTAGATACTTGTCTGTGTTCATCTGCTTCACGTAGTCGAGGGCAGCCTGCCAGCTCACCGACCCGGCCAAGTTGCCGTTTCCCGCCCACATGAGGCCGGTCAGGTTGTCGGAGATGCTACCGTCCGGATTTTGGACGGAGCGCGGGGACGGCCAGGCAGTGCCCGTGGAGCCCGTCTGGCCGGTCGCCGGGAGCGAGATCACGCCCGAGGCAGTGGAGATGGACGGCAGTGCCGTGAAGGCGATGGAAATCAACAACCAGATGCGTAACAGGGTCATGGAGCCCTCCGAGAAGCGTCATCGAAACATTGAATGAAAAAGGTGCAAGCTGCATGGAACGATGGAGCGTGGAACAGTCGGAGAACGGTACAACCGCCGATGAGGCAGATCGCATCAGACCGAATCGGTAGGTTTCGTTGAACTAGATTCTTCGTGAAACGAAATGCAGCAATGTTGCCATCACAACCGTCGGTGCCGACATGGCAATGTCACGTTTCGCCTCAACGGGACCTACGGGAGCTACAGAGCAACGCAGTTGCAAAGCTACTGGCCACCCCGAACTGGCCAGACGAATCCACCAGTTGCGCTGTCTACCACACCACCGATTAAACAGACGCCTAATCCTGTGGAGGACAAGTAGCCATATCCACTATTTACCGCTGCTTTTTCACCGCCCCAGTCATTACGCATACTCATGCCATAAAACGGATGGCCAGCCGGTAGAGCCGGATAGGTTCTGGAATAATCCACAAGACTCCGTAGCTCATTAATGTTCGGTATCCGCCAGTCCAGCGCTTTGGAGGAATCGGAAAGACCGCAGGCGCCGCTGGCCAGTGCTGCAGCGGCAGCAAAGGCGTTGGTAAGTTGGATGTTTGCGCCACCAAAGCTGGCGCAGTTCGCGTTCTTCAGCCAGATCAGTCCGGTCAGGTTGTCTTTCACGGTGCCGTCATTGTTGTCGGTGAAGCGGGGGACCGGCCAGGGGTTGCCGGCCTGCTTGTCGCCGTCCTGGCCGGTGCCGGTGCAGGTCGCGACTTTGCCGGCGCTGTCGTAGCAAAGCGCTTGGCCAGTGCGCGGGATGTCGACGGTCCCGGCCAGGGCCGAGCCCGCCAGCGGCAGCAGCGCCAAACTGAACGCCAGAGTGAGACGGGTGAAGCCTGAGACGATGGTGGTGGTTCTTTTCATGGTGCACCTCGCTTTTTGGATGTAGTTCGGTTTAGATGTGGTTCGTTAGTTTGATCAAGCCGGATGGAGACGATTGGATTGTTCGAAGGGGGCCGCCTGCTCTGCGAACCAGTGAATGCCAGTTTTACCTTTGACGCGGCGCTCTGTAGCTGTGATCTCCGCCGCCCGCGAACTTCGAGCCGTGACATTCATAGGACGGACATTCGATGAAAGTCAGCCAAAAAAAATGCGTCTTACGAATTATTTACAAACACCAATAAAAAATTGGCGTAGGTCTGATCGACCCTACGCCAATTGCGATAAGCGGCAGTTTGTAACTGACGATACAAGGCTCGGATTGACGTAGCAAGTGGCTTGTATCATCAGTGAGAGTGCGTCCTTTTATACCGACCAGCTCTAATGCTCCACAAATGTCATGCTGACTCCTAATATCATCTTATTTAATCCATGTCCACAAATAGCTGGCTCTTGGCAGCCGGCCAGCCGAACTCACATCCCCCAAACCGTGACGACCTGGCCGTTGCGCGACTCTGTCCGCTTCCGGGTCCCGTCGACGCCGGTAGACAGAGCGCCGTTTTGCCGAAGCCGCCATAT
>CAIYDQ010000126.1 GCA_903925075.1 uncultured Geobacter sp. | reverse complement strand
TACTCAGCGGCCAGACCCAGCCGCTTGATGATCTCCAGGCGGGTGTCGTTCAACTCCGTGGTGCGCTTGCGCACCTTTTCCTCCAGTGCTCGGTTCTGGTCATAGAGGGCCAGATGGGTGCCGACCCTGGCCCGGACGATGGGAGGGCTCACCGGCTTGCTGAGATAATCGACGGCGCCGCAGGCGAAGCCCCGGGTCTCGTCCTCCACCTCTCCTCTGGTGGTCACGAAAATTACCGGTATGCCGCGGGTCAGCGGGTTCTCCTTGAGCCGGCGGCAGACCTCGTAGCCGTCCATGTCCGGCATCATGACATCCAGGAGGATCAGGTCGGGAGCGGGCGAGGAGGCGGCGATCTCCAGGGCCTTGCGGCCGTTGTTGGCGGCCTTGACCAGATACTCCTCCTTGAGGATCGAGGAAAGGATGTCGATGTTGCTGGGGATGTCGTCAACGACCAGGATGATTTGTTTGCGCAGGCTCGTCATGTATGCACCCGTTATCAAGAGATGTCTTTGTTATCGGCAAATCCGACTCGAACTGAAACGGGTATCGCCGCCCGGAATCGACCTTGAACGCCACTATGGCGGTAAAAACAGCGGGAGGCAACTAATTGTCGTCCTCTTATTCTGTGATACTCTTCTCTTTTTCTTTCCAAAGAAGGGGGGGACCATGAAAAAGACGTTATTCCTGCCGTGGTTTGCATCGGTAATCAAGATGAGATCGGCTCTGGCCGGCATGCTTCTTTGCCTGATCCCGGCGCTGCCGGCCGCTTCGGCCTGCGCCGCGGAAATCGCCGTTTTCGGCGGCTACGAGGCGACCGACAAGCCGGTGGAAAAAACCTACGCCTGGCAGGTCCAGTACATGGAGGGGTTGGGCGAGCATTTCGCCTACAGCCTCGCCTATCTGAACCAGGGGCATTTCATCGCCCACCATCGCGACGCCAACTCCGCCACGCTCTGGCTGCGCGGCAATCTGCTGGACAAACGGCTTTCCCTGGGCTTGGGAGGGGGGGGGCTTTTCTACTTCGACACCAGCAGACCCGGGGACGGCTCGCCGCCGCACGACCTGCACGGTTGGGGCACCATCGCCAGCGTGGCCGCCACCCTCTACACGCAAAGCCGCTGGTTTGGCCAGCTGCAGGGGAACTGGGTGAGAGGCGGCAAGAGCTTTGACACGCTGTCGGCGCTGGCCGGCATCGGCTACCAGCTCGACGCCCCGCCCGTGCCGGGGCCGGACCTGAGAGGAACCAGCCAACGGCAAAGGACCACCGACAACGAATTGACCCTGTTCGGCGGCCAATCGATCGTCAACATCCCCGGGGCCAACGGCAAATCGACGGCTGCGGCGCTTGAGTACCGGCGCGGGATCTGGCGCTATTTGGAGTGGACGGCGCGGGCTCTTTACGAGGGGAAAAACGATCTGATCTATCGCTACGGGGTCACCAGCCAACTTTGGCTGGCCAAGGAGTTCCTTGACGAGCGCGCCTCCATCGGCGCGGGGCTGGGGGGGTACGCCGGGCGCGACCTGCGCCGCAGCAGCCAGATCAAGAAGGAGTTCTTCGCCGAGGTGGTTTCCATCACCGGGAGCGTACGCTTGAGCCATCACTGGGATCTGCGCGCCACCTGGGACCGGACCGTCACCAGCTACGACCGGGATACGGACCTGTTCCTGGGGGGGATCGGCTATCGCTTTTAGCCGCGTGAGGAAGAGGGGAGGCATAAACAAAGAGGCCAGATCGGGAGATCTGGCCTCTTTGCGTGCGCAGCCTGAAACTTATCGCTACTGCTCCGGGTCGATCAGCACCGTGAAATGCACGAAAACGTCGGGGCAATCCCGCACCGGACTCCAAAATTTGATTTTTCCGGGAGCCACGTTCATGCGTTGGCCGAGGTTCGTGGCCAGGGCGCCGTTGGCATTGCAGGCCTTGTGGGACTCGGGGTCTCCAAAGGCGAAGCAGGGCGCCCCGGCGGTCATCCCCCTCCCCGCGGCGATCTCGTTTACCGCCAGCACCGTTCTGTTCTTGTGTATCAGGCGGACCGGAGCGGGAAAGCTCCCCCACATCATGTGAAACGCCTCGATTACCTTGCTATCTACCATCTTGTCGTCTCCGCGCATTGACCCGTCGGCCGTCCGGGTCGTTATCTGTTCTCTAGTTTTTTCACGTACTCGAGGATGCCTTGGGCGAAGTTGCGCAAAAAGGCGGGATCGCTCGGCAGGATGAACTCGGTATAGGAGTCGGCGGCAGCTTCGCCCGCGTAGTGGGTGTAGGTGAACTTGGAGTCCCCGTGGACGTACACGCCGGTCGTGGTGATCGGCAGGTCGTAGACGCCGTTCCTGCTGGAAGTGGTCACGCTGAACGGGGGGTCGAACGGAATGAAGTGATGCAGGTTAGGCATGATTTTGAAGTACCTTTCTGGTGAGCGGGCAGTCTGGAGATAATGCCGTTTTTTATCAGGTAAGCAACTTTATGTCAATGACTTTGCCGCTTTTAACGGACTCGACTGATTCCGGCTTTGAAGGTAAAAGTGAGGTAGCGGGGGAGGTAACCACTTTCAGCAACCCATGGTTTCGACTATCTTTTGATTGAATTTACAACACTTATTCCGCTCAACCTGATTTGATCTTCCAGTTCGCTTGCGTCCAGTTTCTTTGGCACGGTAATGAAATCGTTGGCAGAGTTCGCGATTTTATAGCGTATTTCCAACAAGTTTCTATCTGGTCCGTATTCCAGAACCCTGATGCAACGTATATCGGCAACGGGGATTTCTTTGAAAAAATCATCCTCAGCGGCCGTGCGCAGCATTATCCCGTCACTGAACATGAAAAACCAGACATTCGACCTTGAGCGCTCGGGCTTGAAAGTCGTCTGGAATAAGAAGAGCAATTTGCCTTTCAATATCCTGGTCGTTGCGGCGCCACCACGAATTACATCAGATA
Organism: uncultured Geobacter sp.; assembly: GCA_903925075.1. Taxonomy (GTDB): domain Bacteria; phylum Desulfobacterota; class Desulfuromonadia; order Geobacterales; family Geobacteraceae; genus Geomonas. Next base: position 2,369 of record CAIYDQ010000126.1, on the reverse strand, counting down.
AATCGTGAAGATCGTAATGGATCTCCATGGAACATTCCTCGCGTTGAACCTCAGAACTTACCCGCCACCAGATTGCAAAAAAACTTTATCAAAGTATGACAGAAGCGTTCACGGCTGGCTATAAATTCTGGCGGATTGGAGCCGCAATGTAAGAAAAGGTAAGAAATCGTAAGTTGATCTGTGTTTACATTCTTAATGAGACGCTATATGATGGCGATTAAATCGGACCTTTACAGACCTGTTAGCTGTTTCACATGATGTCGAAAACCTTCCCCCTTCCAGAGGGATTCTGGACGCGCTGCCGTTCGCACCGCAATCCAAAGGCTATAAATGAACCTGTTCAAGTTTCAGCAATGGACCATCCTGCCCAAGATCATGACCATATCGCTGATCAGCGTCACGGTCATGCTCGCCGCCACCTTCGCCTACTACATCCCGGTGACCGAACACAAGATCATGGAGGAGAAAAAGCTCGGCACCAAAAACGTGGTGGAAGTGGCCTACGGGATACTTGCCCAGTACGACGAAATGGCGCGAACCGGCGCCATCACCCAGGCCCAGGCCCGCGGCGCGGCCGTGGAAAGCATCAAGAAACTGCGCTACGGCGCCAAGGAATACTTCTGGATCAACGATCTGCAGTCCCGCATGATCATGCATCCCGCCATGCCCGAACTCAACGGCCAAAACCTGCGCGACTACAAGGACGCCAACGGCAAGGCGCTGTTTCGCGATTTCGTAGAGGTGACCAAAAAAAACGGCGGCGGTTTTGTCGCCTACTCCTGGCCCAAGCCGGGCGAAAGAACGCCGGTGGCAAAGATTTCCTACGTGAAGCGCTATGAGCCATGGGGCTGGATCATCGGCAGCGGGATCTACCTGGACGACGTCTCCAACGACATCCTGGTGCTGCGCGTCATCTCCACGGCCGGCGCCGTGCTCTTCTCCATACTGACGCTTTCCATGGCCTATATTATCGGCAACGGCATCACCCTGCGGCTGGGGAAGGTGATCGGCGGCCTCAAGGAGATCGCCAGCGGCAAGGGGGACGTCGACCTCACCAAACGGATCGCCATCACCTCCATCGACGAGATCGGCATCCTGTCGACCGAGTTCAACGGCCTGATGGAATCGATCAGCAGCCTGACCAGCTTCAAAAAGGTGATCGAGGAGGATTACACCATCGACGACGTCTACTCCCGCCTGTGGGACGTCTTCAACCGCGAGATCGGCCTGAGCGACTGCGTGATCTACGAAGTGGACATGTACCACAACAGCATGAAGCCGGTCTATCCGCTGCTCGTGCGCGATGAAGATCTCGACTGCAGCCTCGACATACTCCCCAACGCGGAGCTCTGCAAGGCCAAGAAAACCGGACACACCGTGAACTCATTGAGCTATCCCCACATCTGCAAGCAGTTCCTGTCCCAGGACGGCAACGAGCACTTCTGCCTCCCCATGTCGATCGGCGGGGGGACCGTGGGCGTGACCCAGTTCGTGGTTCAGCGCCCGACCGGGCCGGCCGCGCGCGAGGAACTGGAAAGAAAGGTCTTCAAGGCGGAGCAGTACATCAAGGAGGCGCTGCCGGTCATAGAGACCAAGCGGCTGATGAACACCCTGCGCGAATCCGCCCTGACCGACGCGCTCACCGGCCTCCATAACCGCCGTTTCCTGCAGGAGTGCGCCGAAGGGATCTGCGCTGGAGCCCTGAGGCGGGGGAAACTGGTCGGGCTTTTGATGTGCGACCTGGATTACTTCAAGCAGATAAACGACAGCTACGGGCACAACTGCGGCGACGGCCTGTTGAAGCTCACCGCCCAGACGCTCAAGGGAAGCGTCAGAAGCTCCGATCTCGTCATACGTTTCGGGGGCGAGGAGTTCCTGGTGGTGCTGATCGACGTGCAGCAGGATCAAGCTCTGGAGGTGGCCGAAAAGATCAGGGAAAACGTGGCGGCGCAGAAGTTCCGGCTGGACGACGGCGCCACCCTGCAGAAAACCATCAGCATCGGCGTGAGCGAGTATCCCCGGGACAGCGAGGGGTTCTGGCAGGCGATCAAGTACGCCGACGTCGCGCTTTACTGTTCCAAGGAGAGGGGAAGGAACCGGTCGACCCACTTCGACCCCTCCATGTGGTCGGCGGAACAGTTTTGAGCGGTTCCGTGCCGGCCGCCGACAGTTTGATCGCATTTAACTTGTTTTAAGTTGCTATCTCATTGCCGATGATGTATTCGGTGCGGTTGACCAATCGTCTTTTTCGGGTTTTGCAGCATGTTGCGCGGCCCCCTGACACGCCTGCCATATCTACTTTTTTCATGGAGGAATTTTTAGCTTCGATCAAACGATAATCAAAGCGCTCAATCTCAGCGAGCAGGATT
>CAIYDQ010000125.1 GCA_903925075.1 uncultured Geobacter sp. | reverse complement strand
GGTTCCCTGACCATGAGCGCCGAATCCCGTTGTAACCCGTGTACCAAATTCGTTTGTTCCGACTGTACCCCCCATGTTCATATTCCCATCCGGCCCGATAGTCGCGGCGAGATTTCCATGGTCTGTGGCGAGATTCTGCTGACCAGTCGCCATTGAGGCCACCCCGCCAAGAGACTCTGAAGTGCCGCGAGCGACGAGGCCCAGACCTTCGGCCTTCGAAGCGGCTCTCTGAGCGTTTTCCAACCCTTTGATTCGGCGCTCCTCCTCATAGGCCATCGCCGCGCCGCGACCGGAGAACTTTTCCTGACTCTCAACTCTCATTTCCGCCGCTGACCGGATAAGCTCCTGCTGCTGGGCTGATCGTCCCTCCGGGGTGAGCATCTTGCCCGCCTCCTGTCCGCCTTGTCCGGCGGAAGACATGAGACCTCCGGCAAGGTGAGCGAGGGCGGAGCCGCCGAACTTGATCAGGAGCTGGGTGAATACCGCCGCAAGCATCAGGCCCGACGACCTGATATAGCCGAACATCGCCAGCGTCTTGGCTCCGAGCGTTGGCATCGCAGCCATGCCCAGCATACCGAGATTGTTTGGGCCTATTTCTTGGAAGGAATTGGAGGCGTACACCATGCCCGCCGTATGAATAACCGCGTCACAAGCGCCCCAGACGGTGAGAAAGACAAAAAAACCGACCATCGCGGAAAGCACCTTGCCCACAATAGGCGTCGGCAGCAGGAGCGCCAGAAATGGAACAAGACAGATCGCCAGGGCATTAAGGATAGACTTGATGATCGGCACCCACTCGTTCATCGCAATGCCCGTTCCAAAGCCGCCAGACGTGACCTTTCTGTTGGCCTGCAGGGCCGCGCTCTGCTGTGCATCCCCCGTGAAGGTGTGATACAGCATTTTCGAAATCTGCGACTGCTTCAGGATGGTATCGTAGGTGTAACTTGATCCCGTCGAGTAGTTGACGGTATTCTCAATTATTTGTTTGCAGGATTGCAGTTGCGCGGGATCAGACCCATTTAGAAACGCCTTGCTGCAGGTCTTGTTGAGCGCGTTGTCATAGGCACCTGGAGCCGAGAAGATCGGTCGCAACTTGTTCCATGCGGCTGTGCAAGTTATCGGGGAGCCGCCAGGATTTGACGCTTCATAGTAGACGGTGAAAACAGCCGGATTCACGGCCTGGGCCAATGTGGTGAGAAAATCGGTGTTGTTCCCCGTGAAATCACCGAATCCGATAGTCGTTCCAGGCCGCATCGTCTCGAATATGACGCATTTGTCCATATATTCCTCCATGGACATCGATGCGTAAATATCCTGCGCGTTGCTCATTCCGGCCAGCAAATTGAAGCCTATGCCTCCAGCATTGCCGGAATACGAAGAGGCCGGACCTGCCGCTGTATCACAGATTCGCACGATCACACGCTCAATCTTGTTCAAAAAACCGGCGACAAGGATAACACCATTGGGAACGCCGCCGATAGTCTGCGTCTTGTTCAGCGTCGCATCGTATATTGCAACACGGCCAGTAGGGACAAACAACCCAATGAAAATGACAATCCCCGCAAACGTCTTCAAAGCCCAACCCAGGGGCATTTGCTTCGCGCCGGAAAGTTCGCCGGCCACCCAACCAGCCGCGCCCATAATAAGTCCCAAGATAGCGAAGGAAGGCAAGAGGCTCTTGTAGTCAATATCGCTGAAGATAAGTGCAACCAGGTTGAACGCCTGCACCATCAGGTCGAAGCCGCCGTAGGTGTAATACTCCATGTCGAGCGCCCAGGCGGACTTTGCCCAGAAGACCAGCAGGACCGCGAGTAGACTGACTGTTTTTTTCAT
>CAIYDQ010000124.1 GCA_903925075.1 uncultured Geobacter sp. | reverse complement strand
GGTTGACCACCCTGGTGACGTTGTAGATCATGTTGAATCCCAGCGCCACCAATGCATAAATGGACCCGCTGGTGAGTCCGGCGAAGACGAATTGAACGAACAACGATAGCTGTGGATTGTCGGTCATCATCTTGCCAGCCTGAACTTCCCGTCCTTCACCTGGATCATGGGGGCATACTCCTTTTTCAGACCCCGGTGATCGTTCTTATCGAAGGAGTAGGCGCCGCCGTAGACGGCGGGGAAATTTTTGATCTTTTCGATTTCGGCGCGGATCCTGCCGCTGTCCTGGGGCCCTTGCGCCTTGACCCTTCTCATCGCCTCCACCGTGACCCGGGCGGCGTCGTAGGCCACCACCGCATAGATGTCCGGCAACTTACCGAACTTTTTGCCGAAAGCGTCGGAGAACTCCTGCATGATCTTTTTCTGCGGGTAGGAAGCGGGGAGGTCCTTCCAGACCACGAAATAGGCGCCGGGGAGCAGCAGGGTGTCGGGTTCGTTCCCCTCCATAAGCTTCATAAAGGATTCGGAAATATTGCCGCTGCCGGTTATGTAGGGGATCTTGAACCCCATCTGGTTGAAGTTTTTGGCCACCACGGCGTTGGATTTGCCGCTTACCCCGACGATCAGCGCCTGCGGATTGATGGCCTTCAGTTTGGCGAGTTGGGAGGTGACGTCCATGTCGTTGATGTTGAAGCGTTCGGTGGCGATCTGCATGCCGAACTTCTTGCTTATCCTGGTGGTCAACTCGAGCCAGGTCTGGCCGGTGGAATCGTTGGCGCACAATACGGCCACCCGCTTGATCCCTTTTTTGGCGAGATAGTCATAGATGTTCTCCACCTGCTCGGTCGCATGCACAAAGCTGGCAAAGGTGTAGGAATCCGCATAATTGGGTTCGAACGATCCGGAGAGGGAGTACATGGTCACTCGGTCTGCCTGGGCCATCGGTTTGGCCGCATTGGAGGTGGCGTTGATCGAGGTGCCGATGATGGCGGCGACCTTGTCGCGCTGAATCATCTTCTTGACGTTGGCCGACGACCTCTCCGGATTACTCTGATTGTCATACACCACCAACTCCAGCGGATGGCCGTCGATCCCCCCCTTGGCATTGACCTGCTCGGCATAGAGCTGAATGGCCCGCAGTTCCGGCTCTCCCAGCCACGCCGCGTATCCGGTCGTGTCCAGGTTCACTCCCAGTTTCAGGGCCGGCTTCCCAGCCAGCGCGTTCCCGGGAAAAGACAGGAGCAGGACGAAGGCCGACAGACAAAGCAAGATAATCATTTTGTTTTTCATGTAGTCTCCTTTTCAAAAGATAGCTGCGGTTGCCGCGGCGGCTTTTTGTTTCCAAAAATCCCAGGCCCTGAAAACCTGCGTTTCAATGGAGTTCGAGGTCGTTACCGACTCTGCTTCGGAGAGAAAGGTGACTTCGCCCAGCCGCGAGGCTTCGGCCTGCGTGCGCGCATTCACTTCGGTATAGACGGCCCGGTACACCGCTTTTTTCAGGGAGCCGGCAACGACGGTGGAGCCGTGTCCGCGCATCAGGACCACGACTTTATCCCCCAGTGTTTTTGCCAAAGCCTTCCCCAGGTCGTTGCTGGTGATCAGCAGGTCGGTGCCGTCTCCGGCGACATCCCTGATATCGAAATTGGGAGTGCCCGTGCCGATAAACCCCGCCATGTGGCAGACCGCGCGAAAGGGCGTTTTCTTGACGACACTGAACGGCACTACCGTCGGCGAATGACTATGCACCACCGCGATCACGTCCGGCCGCGCCCGGTAGATTTGACCGTGAATGAATCGTTCAAGATAGACAGCGCGTCCGGCGGCGTTCAGCGGTTCGCCGTCAAGGTCGAACTCGACGATATCCTCGATGCCAACTAGCGCCGGCGCCATGTTGCGGGCAAGCAGAAAGCGGTCGGGGTGCTTATCGTGCCGCACGCTGACATGTCCGAAAGCGTCCACCACGCCCTGGTCGTGAAGGATATGGTTTGCGGTGACCAGATCCCGCAGCAGGTCCTGGTCGGCTGAAGACCCCTGACAACGCGAGTCTTCGGTTATCTGCGAAGCCGTTTTGGTACCGATGGCGCTATTCTCATGCATAGTCATTTTCCTTTTCAATTTGGTTGAATTCCATACAACGCCGTTTTGCAAAAGTGAGTCCACTGCACATCGGGAATGGCGTCGTTTGCTTCAAAAGCTCTACAACGAGCTGAGACCAAATTAAATCAATTCGGTGGAAAACGTCGTGACGTTGCGAAGATACGGCACAAATAGCGTCGTGTTGCAGGGAGGGGGCACCTTCAGATAGAGCTCCGCCGTACTCCGAGGCTCAGATTGGCAATTGTCACAATTGACATGGTTGCCATGATTGACATGTCAATTATGACATGCAATGATGTCAAATCAGACACGTTGCGATGTCACTAATGACATGCCATAGTGTCAATTGTGACATGCACGCTCTCACAAAGGAGGAGATTCACCATTGCGAACTTCGATTTCACTTGATTTCCTTTATGCCGCGCTGCCGCTCATTGCCAAAGTGACGGGAGGCGTTGCCTTCGTGGCGAGCCGTGAGGGCAAATGCCACCGAGCGATCGGCCCCGACGGCGAACAGAGCAGCGTTGAGATCTCCCTCCTCGAACTGTGCAAGGAGGCCGCGGCTCAGGGGCTTCCGCTCTGGTCCATCGACAAGGAAACTGATTGCGAATGTTTTGCCATCCCCTTGGGGGGGGTCGTGCTGGCCGCATCCAACAGCGAGCGGGTCGATCGCCAAGTTCGACTTTTTCACACGCTTAAGGAAACGCTTCCTTTAATCGCTCAAGTCGCCGGCGGAGAGGCGGTCCTGTTTGACGCCGCGGGACGTCGCTTGTTCACTGCCGATTCGAAGTCGCTTACCTTGCGCGAAGGGCCGGGGACGATAATAGAGGCCTGCGTGGAAGTCATGCGCACCGGCCACCCGCAGATCGGGCCATCCCCTACCGTTGCCGGTTCGACCGCGGTACGGATCCCCATTTCCCCGTCGTTTGGCTTCGGTTTCAACAACGCCTACTCGATAGGCCAGCGCGAAAAGCTTCTTAATGAGGTCCAGAAGCGGCGCACCGCCAAGTACACCTGGGACGACATCATCTGTAGTGGCCCGCGCCTGGCCGGGCCGCTTAAACTCGCCAAAAGCGCCGCCCTCAGCAGTTCCCCCGTCATTATCTTCGGAGAAAGCGGCACGGGAAAGGAGCTGTTCGCTCAGGCAATCCACAATGCTTCGGCTCGATCGAACAAGCCGTTTGTAGCCATCAACTGTTCGGCACTTCCGGAAAGCCTCGTCGAGAGCACCTTCTTCGGCTATGTCGAGGGAGCCTTCACCGGAGCACGTCGGGGCGGTCAGGCGGGGTTATTCGAACAAGCGAACCACGGCACCTTGCTGCTCGACGAGATCAGCGAGGCCCCGCTTGACCTCCAGGCCAAGCTATTGCGTGTCCTTCAGGAACATGAGGTGCGACGCGTGGGGGCAGACCGGGCGACTCCGGTGGATGTGCGTATCATAGCGACCTGCAACCGCGATCTTGTGCGTTGCATGGATGAGGGGACCTTCCGCAGCGACCTGTTTTACCGCCTGAATGTAATCGATATCTACATCTCCCCTTTGCGACAGGGCAAAGAAGACATTCCGCTGCTGGTGAGAGCCATTCTCGAAAAACTGGCGCACACCGAAGGGGTGCCGGTGCCGGACATCGACCAGGGCGCCATGTCTTGCCTGGTGCAGTACCACTGGCCGGGCAATGTGCGCGAACTGCATAACGTCCTGGAGCGAATTATCAGCCTGAGCCCCGGCGAAAAGATCCTCGTCGGCCATTTGCCGCCCAAACTCGTCGCGGCGGACCATATCGAGGTGGTGCCGCTCCCGCCCGCGGGGCAGCGCGCCACCTTGACCGACAAGCTTGCCGATGTTGAGCGCCTTTTGCTTTTGGAGACGCTGGAGCGCTGCAACGGCAACCGTCAGAAAACTGCGCGCGAGTTAGGGATAAGCCTGTCCACCCTGTGGCGGCGACTTTGTAAAGTGCGCGACGAAAGAGGCCATCCGGTCTCCTCGGCCGCGGAGCAGGAATTGCAAAAATGACCGTTTGCGGGAAGGGCTCAATCATGACCGAGGTAAAAGACGGCAAGCTCGCACCCGGCGGGGCGATTATTTCTACTTTGTCACATTGCCTTGAACGGTGATTTCTCGCCTCTGATCCCCCCCTCCCAACCTCCCCCCGCTGGGGGGAGGAGCTGTCGTCCCCTCCCCCGGAGGGGGAAGGTCAGGGAGGGGGAAGCAATGTGACAAAGTAGAATTATGGAGTTTCCGCATTTTCCCGACATCTCGGTTTAGCGGCGGCTGTTACGCCGTCCGCTAAACCGGTTGCTGGCTCCCCGTTTTTCCGCCGCCCCGTTAGCAGCCCTCGAAGACGTCTAGGCCGCCATCAGGCGAGGTCGAAACGGTCAAGGCTCATCACTTTTGTCCACGCCGCTATGAAGTCGTGCAGGAACTTTTCCCGGGCGTCCTCACTCGCGTACACTTCCGCCAAGGCCCGGAGTTGGGAGTTGGAACCGAAGATGAGGTCGACACGGGTGCCGGTCCATTTGAGTTCGCCCGTTGCGCGATCACGCCCCTCGAACACGCCGTCGGCTTCCGGGGCCGCCTTCCATGCGGTTCTCATGTCGAGCAGATTCACGAAGAAGTCATTGCTGAGCACCTCCGGCCGCTTGGTGAAGACGCCGTGTCGGGACGAGTCGAAGTTGGCGCCCAGGACGCGCATGCCGCCGAGGAGAACCGTCATTTCGGGGGCGGTCAGCGTCAGTAATTGCGCCCGGTCGATCAGCAGTTCCTCCGCCGATACGGTGTATTCGGTTTTAAGGTAGTTGCGGAATCCGTCCGCAGCCGGTTCGAGTACGGCAAACGCCGCCACGTCGGTTTGCTCCGGAGAGGCATCCGTACGTCCCGGCGTGAAGGGAACGGTCACCTGGTAGCCGGCATTCTTCGCGGCACGCTCGACGCCCGCGCATCCCCCCAGGACGATCAGGTCGGCGAGCGAGACCTTCTTCCCGCCCGACCGCGCGCCGTTGAACTGGCTTTGGACCCCCTCAAGGGCCTTGAGCACGGTTTCCAGTTGGGCCGGCTGGTTAACTGCCCACCCCTTCTGCGGCGCAAGACGGATGCGTGCGCCGTTTGCCCCGCCGCGTTTGTCGGAGCCGCGAAAGGTGGACGCCGACGCCCAGGCCGTCGAGACCAGTTGAGAGACCGACAGTCCCGAAGCGAGGACCTTGTCTTTGAGGGCGGCGATGTCCCGCTCGTCGATCAATTCATGGGCGACCGCGGGGACGGGATCTTGCCACAGGAGATCTTCCGCAGGCACTTCCGCGCCGAGATAGCGCGAACGCGGGCCCATGTCGCGGTGGGTCAACTTGAACCACGCCCTGGCAAAGGCGTCCGCGAATTTCTCGGGGTTCTGCAGGTAGTGCCGCGCGATGGGCTCGTAGATCGGGTCGTTGCGAAGCGAAAGGTCCGCCGTGGTCATCATCGGCCGGTGCTTCTTCAACGGGTCGTGCGCGTCAACCACCATGTCTTCCGGGGCCACGTCCTTGGCCAGCCACTGATTTGCGCCGGCCGGGCTCTTAACCAGCTCATACTCGTATTTGAACAGCATCGTCAGGTAGCCCATGTCCCACCGGGTCGGGTTCGGTTTCCAGGCGCCCTCGATGCCGCTGCCGATGGTATCGCACCCCGTGCCGCTGCCGAGGGCGCACTTCCAGCCGAGACCCTGTTCCACGATGCCTGCGCCTTCCGGTTCGGGACCGACCAGGGAGGCATCGCCGGCGCCGTGACACTTGCCGAAGGTGTGCCCGCCGGCGATGAGCGCCACGGTCTCTTCGTCGTTCATGGCCATGCGCGCGAAGGTCTCCCGTACGTCGCGACCGGAGGCGACCGGATCCGGGTTGCCGTTCGGGCCTTCCGGGTTCACGTAAATGAGGCCCATCTGTACGGCGGCAAGGGGATTCTCCAGTTTCCGGTCGCCGGTGTAGCGCTGGTCTCCGAGCCAGGTGGCCTCGGACCCCCAGTAAATGTCTTCCGCGGGCTCCCAGACGTCTTCCCGCCCGCCACCGAAGCCGAAGGTCCTAAAGCCCATCGACTCCAGAGCGCAGTTGCCGGCGAGGATCATCAGATCGGCCCAGGAGATTTTATTGCCGTATTTCTGTTTGATCGGCCACAGCAGGCGACGCGCCTTGTCGAGGTTGACGTTGTCCGGCCAGCTGTTGAGCGGCGCGAAACGCTGGCACCCCGAGGAGGCGCCGCCGCGGCCGTCGCCGGTGCGGTAGGTGCCTGCGCTGTGCCACGCCATACGGATGAAGAGTCCCCCGTAGTGGCCGTAGTCAGCCGGCCACCACTCCTGCGAGTCGATCATCAGCGCATAAAGGTCCTTCTTCACCGCCTCCAGGTCGAGTTTCCGGAATTCCTCGGCGTAGCGGAACCCCTCGCCCATCGGGTTGCCCAGGGGAGGATTCTGATGCAGGATCTTCAGGTTCAATTGGTTCGGCCACCAGTCCCGGTTCGACGTTCCTCTGCTGAAAGTGGCATCGCCGGTTTTGCCCGTTACCGGACATTTCGTCTCTTCACTCATGTGCGCTCTCCTTTCATTTCAGGTGGATTTTGTACATCTGACCAGCTTCCCCAACGGGCTCACGTCGGCCCATGCTACTCGATAGATAGCGATCGATCGTTGTTGACTACTAAAGAGCTAAGTACGGTTCAACTCTGCACCTTGAAGATTTCAGGGGTTCGGCCCCGGAGTCGGGGTCAAACTCTTCATGCCCAAACAGCAGGCTTGTCGCGCTCTCCCTCCAGCCATGATCCGGGCCCGGTCTTTCCGGAAACCACCACGCATGCTCCGCATGCACCACATCAGGCGAAAGACCATCGTCAAGATGAAGGATAAACTTCGCTCTCCCCCAGGCGGTGACGGCGGATACGGCGTCCCCTTCGGCAAATTTCCTCGCTTCAGCCAGTTCCGGGTGCACGCTCAGCCGCGGCTCGGGACGGAGCCGACGCAGGGACGGTATCTGGCGTCCCTCCGAGTGGAAGAAGGGAAGCGTCTTGTTTCCCGTCATCAGCAGGTACGGGTACTCGTCGACCAGCTCCGAGGAAACCGGCGGCTCGCTGTACACCGGCAGCGGCGGTCGTCCCATGCTCGCCATCACGGAACTCACCAGCTCAACCTTGCCGCTGGGGGTGGGGAACCCTTCCGTTTCATGCTTTCGGTAGCGCATGTGCCCCAAGAGAATTCCCTTCTCCGCGAACTCCTTGAAATGAAGCCCCGACGGCTCAAGAAGCCATTCGAGATAGGCCTTGCGATCCGGCCAGGGGAACGCATCATGCAGTCCGAGCCGATGGGCCAGTTCCAGCATGACATCGCGATCGTCCCGCGCCTCGCCGGTCTGCACGATCTGCCGGCGGGCCAGGATGCACCACACCTTGTGAAAGTAGACGACGTCGTCCTGTTCGAGCCAGTGAGCGGCGGGAAGGACGAGGTCGGCCAGTTCGGCCGTCGGGGTCATGAAGAAGTCCGAGACGACCGTGAACTCCATGTGGTCCCGAAGCGCGGCCTCTATCGCATCTCCCCGCGTCGCGGTGGTAATCGGGTTGGTGCCGACCAGCCAGACGGCCCGGGGGCGATAGGGTTTCCCCGTGAAACACGCGTCCCAGAAGGTGGGCTGGTGGCAGCCGGGAGCGAACGGGAAACGCCCGGCGCCGATCATTTTCTCCTTTTGGCCCGGCGGCAGGAACTGCATGCCGAGAATCGCCTTGTCCACCTGCGGCGATTTGGACCGCACCCCCTCGGGGGGAAGGTAGCGAACCATGCCGCCCGGGACGTCGAGGTTGCCGGTGATGGCCATGAGGATGAGCGCCGCGCGGCCGGCCTGAAAGGCGGACAGGTTCAAATCCATGCCGTTTCCCCAGATGACGCATCCCGGTTTGGTCCGGGCAAAGGCTCGCGCGGCCTCCCGGATGGCCGGCGCGGGTACGCGGGTAATCGGTTCGGCCCATTCCGGTGGAAACGCCTGGACATGCTCGGCGAGTTCCGCGAAACCGGTGCAGTACTGGGCGACGAAGGCCTGATCGTAGCACCCCTCGGCGATGATCACGTTGAGCATTGCCAAAAGAAGCGCGCAGTCGGTTCCCGGGCGGATCTGCAGGAAGTGACTCGCCTTGGTTGCCGCCTGCGTTCGACGCGGGTCCACGACGATGACTTCCCGAGCGGCCCCGATCGCTTTACGAATGGCGCTCGAACCAAGACCGTCGGCGGCGCCGCTCTCCAGAGCGTTGTTGCCGATCACCAACAGCGCCGCAGGCATGGTGCCGGTCACCCCGTGAAGATCGGGTTGAGGAAGCCATCCCACCGTAAGCGCCGACGAAATGTTCCGGGGGAGGAAACAATTGTGCCCCGGACTCACGAAGTTGGGCGACCCGAAGGCATGGATGAACCGCCCGGTGAATTCCGTGTAAGGACGTCCGGTCCCCTGGCAGAGCGCCACATACTCGGGTCCGGAGGTTTTGCGAATGCGGTCGAAAACCTCGGCCATCTCGTCCAACGCTTCGTCCCACGAGACCGCCTTCCACTGCCCCGAACCGCGAGGACCCGTGCGTCGCATCGGCGTCACTATCCGGTCCGGATGGCGTATAATCTCCGGTCCGGCCATCCCCTTTGGGCAGATGTAGCCAAAGCTCGTCGGGCTCTCGGGATCTCCGGTCACCTTTACCGGATTCCCCTCATCGTCCAAATGGACCAGCACCTGGCACACGCCATGACAACCTCGACAAGAGGTCCGCACGATTGAATCCTCGAACTTCATATATTGCCTCCTGCTCCTAAAATGTGGCAACCGCGAGACGACAAGCATCGACCCTTTCGGTCTACCAGGTTCTCCTGCCGCGCATGAGCCCAAGCTTGCTCATTCGCCCTCTCAGGGTTTCGGGTTGATGCCGAGGAGTTCCGCCGCCCCTCCCGGTACATGTATCTTCCCTTTTGTCAGTTTAAGAATGTTGTCTATATGCACGGCCATAACTTCGTCAAGGTTTATCGGCCGGCAACTTTACTTTCCATGACTTGTCGCGTTTCGGCGCCCTTCTCATTCGGCAGCAGGGAATCGAATCTCAGCTGTCCTCCTCGATGTCGGATCAACTCCCTTTCCACCAAGTTTTCCAGCTCCCTGACGTTTCCCGGCCACCCGTAGTTCGTCAGCTTTTCCAACGCACCAGGCACAATAGCGGGGGAAATGGCAATGTCAAGTCCCCGGCATTTAACAGCAACAAAATGGGTCCTTCAGCAAAGGGAAATAGAACGGGTGGGAAGATGGATACGATGTCATTAGCTGCTTTGGCGGAACTATACTCGATATCGTGGGAACAGCTTGTGTTGAATCAATGAGGCCACATCATATATTTGATGTGGCCTCTTTGCATTTCTGAATCTAGATGATCATACCACTCGCGCGGTTCCATATTAAAAAAGCGTCTTCACCCAGAGCGTCCCCATCTGAATCATTTCCCTCAATGTTGGCCTTATCCCTCGCCTTCTCGTTGGCCAGTTCGGCCAGGCGCTGACCATGAACAAATTTTTCGAGAGCGCCTGTAACGTCAGTATCGCTGCGCCTCGGTTGGCAGGCTCAATAGCTTGATAACTTCTCGGGCGGTGAAGATTCGGTTGCGCTTGCCCTTTCCTACTAGTTCAACTATCCCAAGTTCCTGGAGTTGGCTGAGAGCCCTGTTAGCGGCCGTGAAGTTAACCTCAAGGTCCTTCGCCACCTGCCTTACGGTAACTACCGGTGTTCCGATAAGGTAATCCGGCAGTCGATTTACTGCGGAGTGCGACCGAAGGTTCAAGGTGGCGAGAATCTCCTTCCAGCGAGCCACGATGGCCATAAGTTCCTTCGCTATACCAATTGACTCGCGACAAGCGATATCGAAGCCAGTTGCGAGGAACCGAACCCAATCGGTCCATTCCCCTCTCAGCTGTACCTGTCCCAGCGTCTGATAGTACAGGTCTTGGTTGACCTTTAAGAACCCCGCGAGATAGACGGGTGGGTACCCTTCGGCCGCGAGCATCAAAGGCAGGAGAATTCTTCCCACTCGGCCGTTGCCGTCTATGAAGGGGTGGATGGTCTCAAACTGTGCGTGCACAATCGCAAGACGGATAACCAGAGAGACCTCGTAGAAATCCTCTTCTGCCGCCTGGTACGGAGGACACGCAGCAGGTCTGTCAGGCACTCCTCCACCCGATCCGGAGGCGGGGGGACAAACTTGGCATCGTAAATTCGAATCCCAGCTATCCAGTTCTGTCGCTGCCTTATTTGACCAGGCACGTCCCCATAATGGGGCACTCCTTCCATCAACCGCTTATGAAGCTCCTTAATGAGCTCGATGGTAAACGCCTTGACGCCATGTTCTGCGACCTGACGAAGACCGTACTCAAGTGCCATGACGTAGTTGAAGGTAACGAGAACATCGGGTGGGAGGCCTTCGTCGTTCCCTGTTGCTTCGAATGTGAGGAGGTCGTCGATGTCCGAACCGGTTCCCTCAATCTGGCTACTTCTGACAGCTTCTCTGCGGTCAAAGGTCCTCGTGACCAAGTATCGGTTTGGAAGAGCGGTAACGGAAGCTTGAAGGAGCCCCAGCGCCTCATGCGCCCTCCGTACTTCCTGTAGCGGGAGGTTCAGGTTAAGAGGCGTCGGCGGCGGGATCAGCCCAAAGGCGCCCGGGTGGGATGCGAGAGGGACAAGCAATTCTTGCCGCTCAGGGCTCAGGTCGATTCTTCGCATAGATAAATCCGCAAATATAAATTTAAACTATTTGCACTTTTACCCAAAAACGCAAATAAGACAAGTTTTTATTTGCGGTTCAGCGTGACGGAATGTGTGAATGACGATGTGGATCAGCACCGGCTCAGTGCCTTCTTGATTCCCACAGCCACCTCCTTACCGGCTAGCCCTATAAATATTGAGTACTAAGACGGAATCGGGAGTCGTCACAAAGACCTTCCGTTTTCTTCTCGCCAGAAGGGGAAGATGGAAAAGAGGCAAGCTGCGTAACTACCCAGTGAAGATGGGAAATATTTCTAAAAAATACCAGGTTGGGAAATAGAGGCCACGCACGACAAAAAAGGGGTTAGCCGTTGCCGACTAACCCCTTAATTTTTTGGTGGTGCCCAGAGACGGAATCGAACCGCCGACACGAGGATTTTCAATCATCAAAAGGGTCTTATTCATGGCAAAACAGTACCACAAATCACGGTCGAGCACAACACATTTTCCCCTGTATTTACGACATGATGGCTCACTTGACGATCTGTTGCCGACAGTCGCTGGACCATGCCCACATTCGCCTTGTTTTATGCCCTAGTGCACCAGGAGTGCACCACGAGAAAGGACTTAAGGCTCGGATCTCGAAAGGTCGATTTGCGTTTTTTGCAAATTGATCTTGAGAGACCGAAAAGATTTTTCTCGGCCTGAGCAACCATCCTCCCTACCGGCAACCATCCTAACCGCAGATTTTGAATTCGTCGCACGCTAGGATATCCTCCCCAATTTACACCGACATCCGGCACCACAGCCACCGCCGATGATTTCAAGGGGTACTGGGACTGGAACGACGGGACATGGATATTGGGGTGCTGCTGGTCCAAACGATGCAACTTCACAGCCAAATCAACGTAACATGCCGATATTACACAGCAGCACTCTTACAGTGGTATCCGCCTGCACCAAGACCACAACATATAGACCAAGTCCAACTATATATAGCGGGGGCGCTAAAAACACCGACCTCCATATTAGCGTTTTAGAGCCACTTTACTAGTCAAGACAGGGGTTAGCCTCCCCTTAAACTAAGACTAGCAACCTAGGGGTAGCGGTGGCTTAAATATTGGAGATACTTCATGTCGGTAACAAGGAGTATTTGGTGTGGACTTGGTACAGGCGGAAAATGGCGGGATTACCTTCTGATTTTGCAGATACCGATCAAGCGTTTCAATTTTACCTGTTCTTCTCGTGGCAGGCTAGCTATCCCCTGGGCGAACTTGTATCCGTTTTTCATCAGAGCGCCAAGCTCCTCCAACATCTTGAAGATTATTTGATACGTGTATTTCTCGTTGTCCAGGTTGCCATAGACGACCCGGTATATGTCGGTCCCACAGGTGCCGCATACAATTGTCACCGCTGATTCGAGTGCGGGCTTGAACCTCCTGTCGTTCCCAAGCGTTCCGTACTTGATACCGTGCACCGTGTCTCCTGGTGTTACGTCCCTCTCTCTGTCATGAGAATGGAGGTCTTTTGTCCCGCGTACGGCTAGGGCGCGAGTTGAAACTCTCCCTTAACCAGCGTGGTACGAATCTGCTGTAAACCTCGTCATTATCCTTTAGTATCGCGGGACGGCCGCTGCCGATCACGTTGCCAAGGGGACACTCATGACGCTCATACTACCGGGAATTTTTTCCCTCCTTCAACACCTCACGTCTCTGAGGAGGAACCCGGAGTCCTACCGCCCAGACAGGTGTCCCTGCGGTCACACCAGAGTCTGGTGCCATGGTTGCTATACCAGGAAGCCGGACCGTAAAGATATGAACGAGTCCAGCCTGAACCCGGTACCGATCCCCCGCTTTTACTGCCCGGAATGCGGCTGCACTTGCTCGGTGTTGCCGGAGTGCATTCCGCCCCGCAGTTGGTACCTGTGGGAAGTGAGGCAGATCATCTTCCTGCTGCTATTGGCCGGCAACTCACTGGGTCGCACTCGCGCCTCGAACGGCAGCCGGGTCAGCCGCAAGACCGTCAAGCGCTGGTGGCGGCGTTTGCACGATCGCCATCCTGCCTTTTCGCTGAACCTGCTCCCGCACTTCCCCTGCATGGGGAGGCATGGCGAGTTCGCGGAGTTCTGGAAGGCCTTGCTTGCACTACGCCCGCTGTCATCGGCAATGACCCTGTTGCACGCGGAGAAGGTCGTCGTCCCATGATCCGCTTATCCCCGCACTTCGAGGGACACGGCTGAGGCTTCGCCTTTAGGCACCCCACAGACTTTGTCACCTTATATTCCGCTGCGTTATGGTCTCTAATGGATGCATTTCATTCCAAGGAGGCCATCATGCAACAGATTCACCCACATGCCCTGTTCCGACTCTCGGTGCTGGGGCCTTTGGCCAGCCGGAACCGCCTGGAGAAGGGGGATCTCAAGGCGCTCGTGCGCGAGCTCTCCGCCAGGAGCTATGCCATCCCCGACTCCAGAAGATCCTTCCTCAGCGAGAAGACCATCGAGGGATGGTACTACGCCTGGAAGCGGGGAGGGATCGACGCGCTTACCCCCAAGCCCCGTTCGGACCGCGGCAGCTCCAAGATGACGGAGGCTCTCCAAAAGGCCGTCTGCACGGCGAAGGAGGAGAACCCCGGACGTTCTTTGCGGACGATCCGGCAGTTGGTGTCCGCCTCCGGGCTTCCCGGCGCCACCAGGCTATCCCGCTCCAGCATTCATCGATTGTTGCAGCAACGAGGCATCTCTAACCTTCCCGGCAGCCAGGCTCAGCCGGTGGAGCACAGATCGTTCGTGGCCGCCCACGCCGGAGACATCTGGTACGGCGATGTCATGCACGGCCCCAAGGTGCTCGTGGACGGCAGGTACAGGAAGGTCTATCTCGTTTCCTTCATGGACGATGCCTCCCGACTCATCACCCACAGCGCCTTCTGCACGGCAGAAACCGCTCTGGAGGTCGAGGGGGTGCTGAAGCAGGCGCTCTTGAAACGAGGGCTCCCGGTCCGCCTGGTCATTGACAACGGCTCCGCCTATCGGGCCACGACGCTGCAGGCGGTCTGCGCCCGCCTGGAGATCAGGCTTGTCTACTGTCGTCCCTACGCTCCCGAGGGGAAGGGAAAGCTGGAACGCTGGCACCGGACCATTCGCCAGGGCTTCCTCAACGAACTGGATATGGACAGGGTCCGCGACATCTTCGACCTCAACGCCCGGCTCTGGGCCTGGCTGGAGGAGTGCTATCACAAGGTCCCGCATACAGGCCTTGACGGGCTCACTCCCCTGGAGCGCTACCGGCTGGATCTTCTCCGTATCCGCTCCTTGGGACCCTTCGCCTCCCGAATCGATGAGCTCTTCCTGCACCGTCACGACCGGTTGGTCAGGAAGGACGGTACCGTGTCGTACGAGGGTGGGCGCTTCGAGGTCCCCTTCGAGTTGGTCGGACAGACCGTCAAGCTGGTGGTCGATCCGCACCGGCAGAAGGTGGTCGGTGTGGAATCGCTCAAAGGTGAGCCGCTGGGCCAGGCCACGCCCCTGGATGCCATCGCCAACTGCCGCAGAAAGAGAAGGCAGGGCTCAACCGGGGCCGTTGCCGCTCGCAACGTCTCCGGAGTCAATGCGGTGGAACTGGCACTGGAACGGCAGAGGCGCGACCTCATTGGCTCGATGCCGGAAGGGGAGGTCTAACATGTACCGTCAACACTTCGGACTAACCTCGCAGCCGCTTGGCAAGGACACACGGCAGTTGTGGGACGACGGCGCGATCGCGGCACTCAGAGAACGCTTCCAGTGGCTCCTGGAGAACCCGGGACTGGCACTGTTGACCGGGGAACCCGGCGTCGGCAAGACCTCGGCGCTGCGCCTGATCGCCGATGGTCTGAACCCGCACCGCTACCAGGTCATCTACATGTCTGAGACCGACTTCGGTCGCATGGATATCTACCGACAGCTGGCACTGTCCTTGGGACTCGACGCCGCCTACCGGCGCTCGCAGTTGTGGCGCGACATCAAGGCGAAGGTACAGGAGTTAGCCGACGGCAAGCACGTCCTGCCGGTCTGGATCATCGATGAGGCCCAGAACCTGCCGCCGGACTTCTTCAGGGACTTCCCGGCATTCCTCAACTTCGCCTTCGACTCCAGGGACCTCATGACCGTCTGGCTCGTAGGCCATCCGAGCCTTGGCCAGCTGCTGAGCAAGGCTCCCTTCGCGGCGCTGGCGAGCCGCGTGCATCTGCGCATGCAATTCGAGGCGGTCAAGGGACGGGAGCGCTTTGCCAGTCTGATACAACACGGACTGCAGAGTGCCGGCTGCACCCAAACCATCCTCTCCGACTCGGGACTGGAGCTGCTGCTTCAGGGCTCGCAGGGGATTCCACGTACAGCGGGAAATATCCTGAGGACCGCCATGCGGCTGGCGGTTCCTAAAGGACTCAACCACCTCCCCGATGATCTCCTGAAGGACGCCATGGAGGAGATGAAATGAAGAAAGGCGACTCACCGGTAATGTTCCTGTATCCGCCCGACGACCTCTCCGACGAATCGGTCTACGCCATGTCGGAGTTCTTGCAAGAAATCTGTCGGGCCTTCGAGCAACACTACCAGCGGCGGATAACCGGACACGCCAAGGTCCGGGAACGTGAGGTGCAGGAGCGCGTGTACACGGGACGTCCTAATGAAACGCGGGACGAAGACGAACCGTTTTGACTTAAACGTCCCGGGCTGCTTCAGGGGGGGGCTCTCCCTTAACAGCCCGGGACAAACCCCTCGGTCCCACCCAAAATACCGTGGAAAAACGCTCCTGATTTAGAGCGGGATGTAACACCTGGCATCAACCTCTTGCCGCAGTATTCGCAAATCATATCAAACCTCCTTCCACGAAAGAAAAGTAATGGTCACCGACGATGATATGGTCCAGCACCTTGATCCCCAGTAACGTACCGGCCTCTTGTAGCCTCCGTGTTACCTCCCTGTCTTCTGAGGAGGGTGTTGGGTCTCCGGTCGGGTGGTTATGGACCAGCAACAGGGCTGCTGCATTTGATAAGAGTGCGGTCTTGAATGTTTCGCGCGGTGTCACAATGCTCATGTTGAGTGAGCCGATGGACACGATGTCTAAGCATATGAGGCGATTTTTGCCGTCGAGGTGAGCGGTACAGAAGTATTCCTTGGTCTCCTGCCTTAGAAAGCTGAAGGTCTCAAATATCTGGCTCGGGCTCGTGTATCTTGTGCTGGGCTTCAGGTAGTTGGTTACGCTGTCCCTGACCGCCATATTTTCGTAAACGGCCTTGATCTGCTTGAACTTTATGGATCGTGGCTTGGCGGCGATGGTTTCCGGCCCGAACAGGGTGTCAATCGTTTGCATGGCAATTCTCCTTTTGTTGGTTAGATCAGAAGGTCGATCAGCTTTCCCACGATGGCTTCCGGTGACATATCTTTCCAGCCGTGTCCAAGGGCGAGTTGAATCTGCTGCTCGTTGTGGAGATAGATGCTGTTGACGGGATCGGGCTGTGGCACCATGAAAGCGTTAAGGGCCATTGTTCCGCTAAGCTCGTTGATCGACAGCAAGTACAGGGCGATGCTCTGGCCGAACAAATAGAGAGTGTCGTTGCTTCCACCTGGGAACTGGTAGTGGTTGTCCTGGTAATCCAAGTACAGGCTGTTGATGGTGATTGCATTGGTGTCGTCGTCCTGGCTGGTGAATAATTTGATGGTCGGGTTGATCTGGTGCATGATGTCCTCCTTGGGTTGGTGGTTGGCAACGATACGGATAAGTCCCTGTTTGCAATGGATACAAGAGTCGTCTGGCGGGTAATGGTCCTTGTACAAGACGAGGCACGTACCACATTGGAACAGAGCCATTGCGATCCTCCATACTTGTTGGATTAAGGGGTTAGCTTGGGGTGCCGCGAGAAAGGCCACTGAACGGCTAATATGGCGTTTGAGTGGTTGGTTTTGATTGGCAGGTTAGCGTTATCTTAGGAATTAGATTGTAGGGCTGTTACTGGCAGGAATGTTTTGGGAACTAAAATGGCCAACTGATAATACTCGTCCATACTACCGGTCCCAGGCGAGCCACTATGAAATCCCTCAGAAACGCAAAAAGGGACTGACCATGTGGCCGTCCCTTCTTGCAGAGTCGAAATCTATGAGAGTGGTAGAGAGTAGTAGCGAGTTACCCGATGATGGCCCCCTGAACATGAGTTGACGCACCGATACCTTGCTGGATACCTACCTGCTTACCGTCATCCTTTCCCTGGTTGTAGGCATCCGAGTTGATGTAACTCTTCCTGCTCCTGACGGTGCGGGTTGGTCCGATGTCACCCATTGCTCTCTTTATGAGGCCAGCTTTGACCGGCACCAGTGCTCCAGGGGTAATCGGGGTCTGTTGCTTCTGCTCCCTGAGCCGTAAGTTGATGGTCGTTATGGCTCCCAAGTAGTAGGACTGACGCATCAGCTCCCGGTGGCGGTTTGGTATCTCGCTGTCTACGTGGTGCTTCATGTAATTGGCGCAAAGCTTCCGTGCTGTCCGGTCCAAGTAAGCGAACGTATATGCTGCAATCTGTACGTCAGCCCCGACACCGATAAAAATCATCTTGCCGGTAGACGGGTAGTGGACAGCCTGGCAGTCGAATGCCGTACTGACACCAGCGCTGAGAATTCGAACCCATTTAGGCAGGGTCTTGGATACATTGGCTTCGACCTTGTCAGCCTTGTCTGGCCTGTGAGCCGCCTCGATGTCTGCCATGGCTAGGTTATGCTCGGATAGTAGCCTTTGGGCATGTGATGCAGCCAGTGCGGCTTCATGTTCGTTGCTGGAGTTGGCAAGGGCCAAAAGTTTCTTGATTTTCTCGATGATCGGGTTTTGTTCCATGGTCATGCTCCTTTGTTGGTTGGGATAATAGCTGACTTCATGTGGTCGGCACAAGGGCGGATTATGCTGCTCCAGGTACATCCTTACTCAGGGTCAGGATCTTCGGGACCAAACTTCCTTCCAAGTATTAGGTCTGCGGCGACTTGCGCTCGTGCAGCCGCTACGACGAGCATTTTCTTATCTCCCTTGAGCACCGACAACCACCCTTTGATGTAAGCTGCACTCATATCTATGGTTTCGCTACTTATCCCGGCGTGAGCACAAAGGAATGACGCAGTGAACTCGGCGACCAACTCCTCAACCGAGTAATCATGCGATCCAAAAGCGTTCACGTCCACAACCTCCTTTCTCGCCAGCCGATGCTTTGCCCCGCTGCTATGTCCAAGTTCGTGCGCGAGTACAGCGTAGAAGGATTCACTCCGGTCAAAGGTGTGTGGAAACGGCATAGTCACTGTGTCATCAAGAGGCCGGTAGAATGCTCTGTTGCCACCGTACCGGATAATAGGTGCTCCCTTGTATCCCTGAACGATCCGCTCTGCGTTCTCGATAGGCGTGAAAACGTTGACCGCCTCCTCTGGCTCCGGTGGTATAGTCAGTCCCTCACACTGCTCCACGGAAAACACGTTGTAGAATTTGAGCATGGGTATCTTGCCGGTTTTTGTGGTAGCCTCGTCGTCTTGGTCAGTAGCAGCCCTCTTGTCCAGCATCTTCCAGAAGACAACCATGCTTGACTTCTCACCGCGCTTCACATGCCCACCAAGGGAAACAGCCTGCTTGTACGTGACCCAGTATGGCGACGAGTAGGGCATTGCTGACAGTAGGAAGGGATTTATCCCGCGATACTCCTTCTTAGACACCAAGTTCCGAGGCATTCCGCTACCACCCGACCATGATTTCTTCCAGGGGCAGGTTCCGGCTTCGAGTAGTGCGACGATACGATCTGTGACGGTCTGATAGATGTCCATTTGATTTCCTCCTTGGGTTGAAACGACAAAAGGCACCCTCCGTAATGGAAAGTGCCTTTCGTGTTGTGGTTTCAGATAGTGATGGTCGTCGGGTTGGTGTTCGGTTACGAGGTGTCGATCATGGCGGTGCTCCTTTCGTGGTCCTGGTGGATGGGTGTGACACTGTGACATCCGTGACATCGGGAAAACATAAGGTTCCAGCTTGATGGCCTGCGACGGGTCACGATGGTTGCGCTGGCGGGCTTAAGTCCGTCCTTTACGCAAAAAAGCGCAGATCCGATATGGAAACTGCGCCTTCTTCTGCTGCTGGTTACGGGTAAAGGATCGTGTTCAGCCAACGTGCCTTGCCGGGATACGTTTAACCTCCTTTGGTATTTGCATGCCGGGGCTCCAGATCTGACTTTTGGGTCCCATATTCCGAATTCTACCCAGTCCCGACTCCTGTATATATATAAAATGAAATCCGATCTTATCTGGGAAAATAATATTGGAATATTTTCAGCCGTCATTCGTGACCAGCGCATTATCCGCAAACCTCCCTTGTTTCATGATCTCCGGTAGGACCAGTTCGCTCAACTGCACCTTGATCCTATACGCTGCGGGCTTTCTGCTTTTCAAGATCAGCTTGTAGACTCCAGCCTCGGAAATGTAGAGGGTTGCGTTTCTATGGGGGCTGAGCCGGTAAATGTCGTTCTGGTCAATGCCAAAGTATCCGATCCTCACGTTGCCACCTTTGACCGCCACGCTTGTATTCCTGAGCCCCAGTATCTTGCAAACATCCTGAGCCTTAAACCATGTATGGCCCTCTGCTGTAAATCCGGTCAACTTGCTGTAATCACGTCCCAAAACTTCGATTAACAAATCCTTCATTTCACTGTACCTCCGTTGATAAATCTGCTATAAAAGCAGCGACTTCTGATTGCTTGAACCTGACCATTCTGCCGATGCGCACTGGCGCAGGAGCTTTTTGTTTTTGAATCCAGATATCGAGTGTTTTGACCGAAATATTGAGCAGTTCGGCCACCTGCTTTTTGTCGAGTAGGGTTTCCATTTGGAACCTCCGTTGATTTGATTACACACACTTCTATGTGCATATATGTTAATAACTGAATATTGGTTTAGGTTGAGTGGAATATAGTAGAAGGGGCTGCTATCAGGTGGAGGGCAGGTCCGGTCGGATACATGCGGGGCACTCTCTACAACACGCTACTACATGCCAAACTTAAGGATATCACGAGGGTTATTCTTTTGGAGAGTTGCTGGAGAGTTGGCGAGTTGGTCTGACGCTTAATTCAACTCACTACAGTGTAAGGGTTTAATATTGCAGGTTTACGGCGAGTTGTAGCGAGTAGTAGGGTTTCTCGGATGAGCGGGAGATGAGATACTTATAGGATCTCGAAAAGGTCCGGCTGTACGCCATAAACCTGTTCGAAATGACGATCAGCGAAAGTCTTTAGCTCGGCAGTTGTCCCAGACGATGAAAGCCAATCATACTCATATCGAAATGGACCAGATTGAGAGACCCACTGCCGCGTCAGGTCGTAGGTCACATTGTAAGCGTAAAAACTGTTAAACGTTGACATAACACTGCTTTCACTCTTGTCATCCATAACTCGCGGATAGATTCCCTCATCGTCTAATTTATCCATAAAAGGCGCAGAATGTCGATTAAAAAGGTTTTCAATATCTGAGGATACATGCGCTCCAGCCATCCACGCCCCTGGCCAACAAAAGAACTCGGGTCGTAAAAATTTATCTCGGCTAAAAGCTAAAAAGTGTGAAAACAGAAAATGCACAGGAAGATTGACCTGAGAATAATCGAAGGACTCGCGCTCTGCCACAAGAGACTTAAACTTTTCGTGCTCTTTCACCCAACAAACAACCGTTGCCGCGATTGAAAGCGGGGAGTCAATCGAAAGCGATCTGGTCAGTGACTCACTCACCTCGACGTATTCTGCCCTTGAATACTGTTTTATTGCCTGCGCAAGGGAAGGTTGCTGCGCGACGACATTACATAGAAAAATAAAACGAATACCGGGATCAACATCGTTTATAAAATCTTTAAAAAAATGCAACGGCATCGGAAAGCCTGCACCTGGATTCAATGCTATATCGCAAATCAATAAAAACAGTGCGACTACAGGGTGATCGATCTGTGACGGCCAATCAAGCTTGGCTTCCCTGAGATAAACCTCAAAGGCTTCTACATAATAGCCAGCTAACATTCCATGTGACCGCGCCACATTCCAGGTAAAACTTCCGCCTGAACCGAAATGAAGATACTGCAATTGGGTAAACCGTGCCTGTCCTTCAAATATTTGAAGCGATCCAATCGGACTGATGGCTATATTCCCACTAGGGAAATATCCATCATCTTTATTTGTTCTCAGCTTAGCAAATTCAGCATTCCAAGTTCTTGGGTCTGGTAGCATTTGAAAGTTTGGATCTAAAGTTGAGGCGAGAACTAGGACAACCTCACCATACGTGATTTCGCATGAATGCCCAATACAGTCAAATTGCGGATGCTGTGCTATTTGTTCTATTAGTTTCGGATTCATTGTAAGCTGTCGAAAAAATTCCATATCGAAGTGATTGTTGACAACTATATTCGCTAGTCCTTCAGGTGAATCAGGATCGCCACCAGGGGCAGTCGCATTTTCAGATAATCTGAGAATGGATTTCTTCGGCCCAACAGCATTCAGAAGTTTTTTAAGGTGGCCGTAATTTGCGTGTGCCTCTGCCGGGTAACTGAGGCTCCGCATGATGCCAGCAGTCGAGCCGATGTGCTGCCACCAATGTATCGTCTCGTGAAGGTAAGTAGAATACGCTTGGAGGCTTTCGACATCAATGCCACGAACGATCCCATTCGGAATTGCTGCGATCTTACGATGGACTTCGGGTGAAAGGCGTAGCACCACTTGTAAGGCGTTATAGAGGCCGTGGGCGTTCAGACACGCATGGAGATCATCGGAAGGTTCGATAAGATGTTTGGCGCTATCAAGCAGTTCACGATTCCAGCCACTGTTTTGGCAATCAATAGCAGAGCCACGCATATACCCCCCCCTCCAATGAAATATATTTTAAACCAGCTCACACAAGGCACGTTAACGTCACACTATGTGCGAGTAATTCAGCAACTTAGAGCACGACGGGGTTCACCTCTCAATAATACTGCCTGATATACTCATACGCCTTCTCAAACAGCTCTTCGTCCTGATGGAGCCGGTACTTGAAAAGCGATTTTCGCAGAGCCTTCTTGACTTCTCGCTCACCAGCCATCGTATGTTGCCAGCCTGGGAAGCGCACCAGCCGTACAATTTCATCGATGTCAGCGACAATACGCTCAACAATGATCGGTGTCGATTCGCTCTTCACCTCCTGAAATAGCTCCGTAAGTGCCGCCTTGCCTCGACTTTCATCCTCCTCTGGAGGGATAGCCTTTTCGGTTTTAAGTAGGTCCTCGGCCAGTTGTAACAGCTGTTTCAGAAAATCAATGCTGGTAATAAGCCCTTGTTCTTGGCGGTTCTTCAAATCTTCCAGCCGCTCCGAAAGCAACTTGAACTTGGGATTACCGATATGCTTACGCAGGCGGCGAGCAAGCTTTATCTCTATCTCTTTGGCCTTCTTAGTGTCGGGGTTACTCAGGACCGCTTCCAGGAGATCAGCATCCAGAATCAGGGTTTCCAGGTCGTCTCGTAACGTCTCTACGTGGACATTCTGATGGATAAGTTCGATGGTCTTTGCTCCAAGGGAATGCCAGATTAGCTTGCCGTGTCCGCTAGAGGGCTGAACTGATTGATATACCTGGGACAACCACCGATAGTCGGTCTCATACTGGTTGAGGATCGGGTCTGGGGAAATCGCCTCCCATAGCTTGTTGAGCACACTGAAGTCGGCAGCGAAGTTATCCCGCACGGTGTTGTTCGGCAGACACTCCTGTGCGGCTATCAGTCCTTCGTACCCCTGAACTGTCCGATCTATGCCAGGAAAGAAGGCGAGGCATTTCTGCATTGCTTCGGGGAGTTGGCCCTGTAGCTCCTGAATATTGGAAACCACCTTAAGGATATTCTTGTCGTCGAACTCTAGCGCCTTTGCAACGTCATCGAACACGCCTAGGTAATCCACAATCAGTCCGTGGGTCTTGGTGTCGCAGAAGGTACGGTTTACACGGCAAATCGCCTGAAGCAGGGTGTGGTCCCGCATAGGCTTGTCTAGGTACATTGCTTGGAGGATCGGAGCGTCAAAGCCAGTCAAGAGCTTCGCTGTAACGATGATCAGCTTAAGCGGGTCGTTTGGGTCACGAAACCTATCCAGCAATCGGGTCTCTTCGTCACGTGTACGGCTGTAGGGCTTGTATTGCGGTTCATTCCCGTTGACGGTCATGACAATCTCGCTTGCCTCTGGGGACAAGAGCTTGTCGATTTCGTTTTTGTAGAGCAGGCAGCACTCTCGGTCAAAAGCCACAATCTGGCCCTTGAACCCGTTCGGTTCTATTTTACTCTGGAAATGCTGAACAATGTCGGCGCAGATACGCTGAACCCGCTCCGGCGTCTTAACAAGCACAGCCATTTTTGATGCAGCCTTGCTCAGATTATCCTTGTCTAGGTCGGACAGTTCGCCAGTTAACTCAGCGTATGCTTGATCTATCGCTTCCTTGTCAATGTGCAGCTCAACAAGGCGTGGTTCGAAGTGCAGAGGCAGCGTAGCGCCATCGCGTATCGATTCTTCAAACCCGTATCGGCTGAGATAGCCACCGGTATCCTCCTCGGCTCCAAAAGCGTAGAAGGTATTGCGGTCACTGCGGTTGATCGGCGTCCCTGTAAGGCCAAAGAGGAAGGCATTAGGGAGAGCCTGTCTCATCTTGCGGCCTAGGTCCCCTTCCTGTGTACGATGGGCTTCATCCACTAGGACTATGATGTTGGACCGATCATTAATGACCCCATCAGCCTCGGCGAACCTGAAGATGGTTGTAATGATGATCTTTCGGACATCCTGAGCCAACACCTTCTGCAACTTCTCGCGGGTCCCTGCCTTTTCCAGGTTCGGAATATCTGCTGCCGTGAAGGTCCCAGTAATCTGTGCGTCCAGATCGATGCGATCTACCACAATAAGCACGGTCGGATTTTTAAGCTTCGGGTGCATTCGTAGCTTTTGAGCGGCAAACACCATTAATAGGGACTTTCCTGAGCCCTGGAAGTGCCAAATAAGCCCCTTCCTTGGGTGCCCTGACAATACGCGCTCAACAATCAGGTTGGTGGCTTCGTACTGCTGGTAACGGCAGATGACCTTACTTCGCTGTTTTTTCTTATGGGTGGCAAACAGGGTAAAGTTGGCGAGGATGTCGAGCACTATATGTGGACGCAGCATGCTTTCTACTGCCGCCTTGAGGGAATGAAGCGGGTGATGTTGGTGATCGTCGTTTCCGTTATCTAGGTTCCATGGCCCCCAGTCTTTCACCGGCAGTCCAATTGAACCGTAGTGGTATTCCTTACCCTCCGTCGCTACCGAGAAAACATTGCAGACGAACAACTCCGGCACAAACTTCTCGTAATCCTCATGCACCTGAAGAGCGCCGTCAACCCAGCTTGTGGCCTTACGCACTGGCGTCTTAGCCTCTATCAGCACCAAGGGCAACCCGTTCACCAACAGTATCAAGTCGGCACGTTTTTCCACGGCACCTGCACGGAAGGTGTACTGCTGGGTGAGGATGAACTGGTTGCTGTCCAGGTTTTCAAAATCGATTAGGCGTATCGGCACATGCTCGTTGTTCTGACCGAATGGCATGGTGCGTTCACCACGCAACCAAGCAGTCATCTCTTCGTTAGCGCGGATCAGGCCGTCGGAACGGACCGATAGGACAATGGCCCGTAGCTTATAAATTACCTCGTCAGCAAGGTCGGGTCGCTCTTTGATTTCAGGGTTGAGAAGTGAGAGAGAGTCGCGCAGGTAGGATTCAACGAAGACCTCGTGGCTCTGTCGGGGAAGGTTGTTTGGCGAGACATACCGCCAACCTGCTTCCCTTGATGCCCTCCCGACAACATATGCAGGTATCGGTTCGCTAACCACTCCTGGCGTAGGATCTTTGATTGGGCCGGTAAGCAAATCACGGAGGTAGGCTTCAACAGTGTTTGATTCGTTAAACATCGCTCGCCCTCATAAAGCTCTCTTGATTGATTTTGAAGAGATTCAATGCGGCCCTTTGACGAGCAAGAATCGCCATCATGCGATTATTGATAACAGAAAAACTTGCAGCAATTTTTTTCTGCTCACTGATCGGTGGGACAGGAAGTGGGATTCGCTCACAATCTAATTTGGTGATTTTTTTCTGATACGTTCCCGTTACGAATGGTTCGTATGAAATGGCTTCTAAATATTCGAAGTAAAAGTCAATATCAACTACATGCGTTGGTCTCAAAACGTGAGCATGGTTGTTTACCCAGCATTTTTCTGTCACTTTGTAAACTAACGGAGAAGAACGAAATATCAAATTCATACCATCTTCGGCGATCAATAGTATTGGTTCATCAAAAATATAATCGTCAATACTGTCAATTTGCCCTGATGCGCCGAAATAAGGATATGGTCCTTGACGCTTGTTTCTATCGGAATCTTTAAGTGGTATTCGCTTGTTATCGAGAATATTGAAGATATCTCCTAAGGGTCTAATATCCCAAGTATTTGGTGCTTGCCGATAATGAGATGTAGTGAAATTTATTGATCCACCATTCAACCCACTAGAAAAGGCGTGAGCTGCAAAGGATTTTTTAAGCATTCTTATCTCTGACAATGCGGTCATAAGGGATTCAAACACCTCATACAAACCGGCCAGAAGTTTGGAGATTCGCAACTGTTCTTCCAACGGTGGCAGAGCGAATTGCTGAACTGCTAATGTTTTCCAGTTGATCGTCGGCGACAGCGAGCCAACTGAAATCTCCACAGCACGTCTCATAAATAGCTCACTTTGCATAAAAAACGGCAAAAACTCCGGCAACACGACATCGGTTCGTGGACGAAGCACCATTGCGTGTGCCGAGCAAATGCCGTCGAACTCGGCTACTCCTAGCTTTCGCTGATACGCCCGCCGCCGCGCAAAAATGATGTCGCCTTTTTTGAAGCAGAGTTTAGTGGCTTCTACGTCTTCAGGTTTGCCCCAACGCCGAATCTTCAACGAATCAGTATCAAGATGCTCCAAACCGACATAAAACTCGGCACCTGCTTCTGACGGGTTATCAATTCGGGCGTTGACGTTGACTGCAATTTGATCGAATCGCCACATTTTCCAGCCGGGTTTCAGGGATTGTTCAGTCATTCTTTCTCCCTTCGGCGTTCAGCTCGTCAAGCGTTTTCATCAGACCATCCATCTGCTGCCAGAACACCTTGCCGTCGTTTTGCCACTGGTTCCACCCTGACTTCAAACAATGAACGCTATCATCGCCACCTTTGACATCCTTACGCACATATAGCGGAAGAGACAGGTTCGAGCTTTTGGCTGCAATCTCCTCAAGCGTGGCAACTTTCGCAAATCCTGGAACGTCCCGGAACTCTTGGAAAGCTGAAAGGATACTAGCCTGATGCTCTGGTCTCAGAAAGCTTTGTGCCCTCTCGCGTGTTACCTTATCCAAGGCATCAATAAAGAGAACTTTGCCCTTGCGGTCCTTACCCTTATTCCGACGGCAGACAACAATACACGACTCCATCGGGGAGTTGTAAAAGAGGTTTGGCCCAAGTCCGATTACTGATTCAACCAAGTCCTGCGCTATCATCTTGGTCCGCATTGCCTGCTCTTCGTTACGAAACAACACACCATGAGGCCACAGTACGGCACAGCGCCCCTTTTTACTCAGGCTCTTCAGTATGTGCTGAAAGAACGCATAATCAGCCCGTCCTTGTGGAGGGACGCCAAGAATATTACGGCCCCATTTGTCGGACTCAAACGCCTCCCGATCCCATTGCTTTATGGAGTACGGTGGATTGGCAAGCACTGCATCAAACTGTTTGAGCTGGTCGTTCTCGATAAGCTTTGGTTCGGCCAGGGTGTCACCGCGAACGATCTGGAAGTCCTCGATGCCATGCAGGAAGAGATTCATCCTCGCTATACCGGAGGTCATCAGGTTGCGTTCCTGCCCATAGAGCTTCAAAGTACGGTACTCGCCACCGGACCTCTTTACCTCGGCCAGCGCCGACAAAAGCATGCCACCAGTCCCACAAGTCGGATCGTAGATAGACTCGCCCGGTTTCGGGTCCAACAGTTGGGTCATCAGATGAACAACGGTGCGGTTGGTATAAAATTCTGCTGCCGTATGGCCGGAGTCATCGGCAAACTTTTTGATCAAGAACTCATAGGCGTTTCCCAGCTCGTCTTCCGGTACATTGGCAATCGAAAGCGTCTGTGTTGAAAAATGCTCAATAAGGTCCTTCATGGTCTCATCCGGCAGGCGTTCCTTATTGGTCCAAGGAGCATCACCGAAAATCCCGGTAAGCATATCTGGGTTAGCCGCCTCAATCGCCCTCATGGCGGATTGAATTGTTATGCCGACATTTTTAGGCGCTTGGCGGACATCGTTCCAATGGGAGCCAGGAGGTATCAGAAAACGGTGGTTTTCTGCAAAATCCCCACCTGCCTCCTCCATCGACTGCTGATATTCCTCGTCGTACACGTCGGATACGCGCTTGAAAAACAGCAACGGGAAAATGAACTGCTTGTAGTCACCGGCGTCAATCAGGCCGCGCAAGAGCGTCGCAGCACCCCAGAGGTAAGATTCCAATTCTTGTTGGGATATGCGCGTACTCATAGAAGCCAGCCTCCATCTGCCATCAACTTTTCCAAACGGGCTTCAGCCTCTCGACAACGCTCAAGGGCGGACTTGAAATCCTCAATGGCCTGCGGCAAAGGAGAGATATCCTCATTTAGCGGTGGCAATACGTAGCGCGAGATATTGAGAGTCCAGTCCTCTGCCTTTATGTCATCCGTTTTGGCGATCCGTACACGGTCCTGGACATCCTTGAACTCCTGGAACCAGCTCAGTATCTCCGCGCCATACTCGGCCTCAAGATAGTTTTGGGCTCTGCCACGACGGAAAAGACAGGAGGCGTCGGCGATCATCACCTTACCCTTACGTGCGGCTGATTTACGCTTTCGTAGGACAAGAATGCAGGCCGCAAGGCCGGTGCCGTAAAAGAGATTTGGGGCAAGGCCAATGACGGCCTCTATAAGATCCATTTCGAGCAGCTTGCGTCTGATGTCTCCTTCAGCCCCCTTTCGGAATAAGGCCCCCTGTGGCAGGACGACAGCCATGCGTCCGGTCCCTTCCGCCATGGACTTAACCATATGCTGAACCCAAGCGAAGTCGCCACTGCCTGAAGGTGGCATGCCAACAAAGTTGCGTCCAAACGGGTCGTCCAGCCAAACCTCCTCACCCCATTTTTCAAGCGAGAAGGGCGGATTCGCAATGACGCAATCGAATACGGCAAGTTGATCCCCTTCAAAGAACGCTGGGTTCCGAAGAGTATCACCACGAACGATCTGAAAGTCCTCAACCCCATGCAGGAAAAGGTTCATGCGGGCGATTGCAGATGTCGTCAGATTCTTCTCCTGACCGTACAGTTTTCCCCATAGCCGCTTTGTGTCTCCATGCATTTCGTGCACATGCTGAAGAGCTGCGAGTAACATCCCACCCGTCCCACAAGCAGGATCGTAGATGCTTTCGTTTTCCTTGGGGGCAAGCATGTCCACCATGAGCCGCACGACACTTCGAGGCGTATAGAACTCACCTGCCTTTTTGTTGGTAGCGTCGGCAAACTTCTTGATCAGGAATTCATAGGCGTCACCCAAAACATCCGTTGCGACGTGACCGTTGCCTAGAGGAAGGCTAGAAAAGTGCTCAAAAAGGTCCTTGAGCAACCCGTCGGTTAGACGGTCCTTGTTTGACCACTGTGCATCGCCAAAAACGCCATACAGCGTCTCTGGATTGGATTTCTCGATCTCACGCAAGGCTCGCTGTAGCGCAGTCCCAACATTGGCAGGCGTCTCTCTGACATCTTGCCAGTGACACCCCTCCGGGACCTGGAACCTATGCGACTCTGGAAACATGGCCAGCCCAGGATCGCCCATTTCTTCGGATATTTCTTGAAACTCCTCGTCCCAGACATCGCAAATGCGCTTAAAAAATAGGAGCGGAAAGATATAAGTCTTGAAGTCTGCGGCGTCCACCGTCCCACGAAGGATATTGGCCGACTCCCACAGATGGTTCTCAAGTTGGTCAAGCGAGGTAGTTGTCATCGTTTCGGTTACGACCTTCAAAAGTTCATTAAAATATGATGGCGGGGGCAAAAGTGATAGCCCGTTAGCAGTATCAAAAATTGACCCAAATAGCCATTGAAATCAGCCCCGCTGGCCGCAAGACAGCCGCCAAAAGAAAAGACCCCGTTGACCGTTTTGGTCGCTGGGGCCTTCATTTTCAGATTCCTACCACACGCCGCAATGACATCTTCCACCGGACCTTGGGGAGGTCTTTGAGGTGGTCGTGCAGCAGCCTTATGTTTGCGTCGCTCTGGAACTCCCGAATGAACTGAGCGGCATTCTCGTTTACCGGCTCCGCCATGTCCACCCTGTCGTCGATGTCGTCCATTTTTCCGAACCAGATGGTTTCGGTGATGATCGATTCAAGGGCTCCGTAGAGTGCAACAGCTTCCCGGAATCCTTCAAGCATAGGCTCGGCACTCACACTGGTCTGATATCCCGCTTCAAAGGCATGTCTTAGGGCAGCAATCCGTTCTTGGGGAGGAGGGGCGTTTGGTTCCCAGAATTTGCAAACGCGCTCGTCCTGGCTGCCGATAGTGAAACGAAAAAGGATTTTGTCTTTATCCCCGGTGAAGGCGTCGCATATCGACTGGATGCAAAACAGGCGGGGCTTGGACACGATCAGGACGCGGTTTCCTGCCTTAAGAATATTTCTGAGCGTCGCCATGTAGGTTTGCAGGTTCTGGGGGGTGATGTCGTGCATGGTCGGGAACATGACCCTTCCATCTACCTTCTCGTTGATGGTAGCTTTTTTGGGGTTTACCCGCTCGGTGGTCCACTGGCTGCTGTCGGTGATCGTTTTGGTTTTGACGGCGATATCACGAGCGTAGCAGTACTTGCATCCGTTAGAGCATCCCGTTCCGATGTTGTAGCTGTAGGGTGCCCACTCGCCTACTCGGGAACCTGGTTTTGCTGCGTTGAAATTGTGCATGGTTTTCCTCCTGTGGTCGATTTAAGGGAGGGAAATTGTCTTTCCCTCCCCTCATGGTTATCCGCGTTGACGAAACTGTATTTTGGCCCGTGGCCTCTCCTCAGCGAGGGGTTCAGGGTCCGGTTCACTGGTCTTTGAAGCGTACTCGTTGAGATCGATGACCTTTGCCTTTTCCGGTTGGTCATTGTCGGTCGCCTCAGTTGGCTCCTGCCCTTTCGTCCCGGTGATCAAGGTGAGATACGCTTGGTGACTGTTCTCCGTCGCGGGCGAGGTTGGCAACTCGCTACTACTCTCTACCGCTTGCCTATCCCGCTGAATTTCCGCCGGTTCCATCGAAGGCGAGTTGTTGCCGGGTTGTTGACTCTCCTCTGACTCTCTACCTGCGTCAGGGGCTGTGGTTGCTGCGCCCTGGCGAGTAGTAGCGAGTGGTAGGGTTTCTCCGGGCACCGATACGGTCAGAAGACCATGTTGCTCTTTCAGCACTTCTAGTTCTTGCTCGGAAATGGAAATCCAGGCCACCCCGTTGAGCTTCTTCGACTTGATACTCAGGGACTGTATGCGCCTGCCCATTTTCTGGGGAGAGTGACGGTACTGCTCGATTGCAATGAAGCTGTTGACTCTGCTTCGGATCGACTCGACCGAGATCTCCCACGGCTGAGGAGCCTTTTTGTCAACTAACTGGTCGATGGCTGCGACGATCTGGCCTTCAAGGGTGTCTCGCTTGTTTTCCACCTTGTGCCCCGCCATCTCTTGGACAACTTTTGTCATCAGCTCGACCGAATCAGGAGCGACCAACAGGGCCAACTGGAAAAGTGGTTGGCTTATGTCCCATAGCCGTCCACCGATGCCCGGAATGGGATCGATCTGGGGCAAATGCTTGTCCATCATCCTGGCCCTCCACGCTGTCAACCTGTCCTTGAAAGGTAGTCCCATCTCAGGTGTCAGGTTGTCGTAGTGCCCCGGCTTGTTCGGCATTGTAATGGAAAGGCAACGGCTCTCGAAGATCGAGTTCGCAGGTTCGTTTGTTGCGAAGATGGTACTCCCGTAGACGCTGAAGAATGTCTGGTCGTCGAATGGGCCTTTGTCGGGGTTAAGGACCCTAGCAACCCTTGTACCCTTCTCGAACCGGCCAAGCAAAATGTCGCAACTGTCACCTTTCTCCGCCGACTTCCAGAGATCTGTCACGTCAAAGAAGAGGGTGGCGTTTAGCCTCTCCGAAAACCTGACCACGTTGGCGGTCCTTATGTCCACCAGGTGTATGCCCCGGTATGAGGTCGAGAGCATGGTTTTAGCCGTGCGGCTTTTCCCGCGTTCCGCCGCTGCGTAGAAGTAGATGCCTGGGATGTAGCGCACGTCATGGTGATCCTGGATATAGGATAGAAAAACCGAGAGGATGATGATCGGCCACACGTCGTCCTCAAGATAGGAGAACCGCTTGAAGAAAGCCAAAAGGTCCTCATAGATGCGGTTGTCGTCGCTGTCCTCGAAGTAACTCAGGACGCGGGTTGCATCGGGTAGCTGAAACTCGATGTTCCTTTGTTCGGGGGGAATGCAGGTATAGCCATCCGTGTCCACCCACGATTGAGCGAGGTGTAACCCATCGTCCTGCTTCATGAGATAGCAGATTCGGCCAGCATCGTCTTTCACCAAGTCCACCAGACCGGGGAAGATCGCCTTCTTGGTGCCTTCAGCGTCATCGCTCTCAGCACTTTGCGAACCAGCGTCCACCTGCTTCTTCGCCTGTTTGACGAGAAGAGCCTTATTGATGCCGAGGGTTTTGGCAAGTTTTGCGATGTACGAGTCTCGGACTACTTCATCTTCCACCAGAACGATTTCTGATAGAACATCCTGGTAGTTGCTGACAGTGGCAGATTTGATCTGCTCATCCAGGGTAATAGAGGTCGGCAGGTCCGTTGCTATCGGATCAACCGTAACCTCTGGGGGCATGTTGGAGACGGCGGGAACCGTCTCAAGGGCATCAGTGCTCATAAAAATCCTTGTATTGTGTTGGAATATCACCCCGCCGAAACGGGGTGCAATGTCAGAACGTTGGCGGATATTCGGCTATCAAAACGGTCACAATGCCTTGGCCTAGGGATTCGAAGCCGTGATTTTGTGTTCGATGCTAGCAGCTCCAATGCAATCAAGCATTGTCTGAATGTTGCTGGCTGCGCTCTCCTCGGGGAGGCGCCTCATATTCGACCTGATGACATAACACGCGGTGAATATGTATTTCATCCGGCCCTCAAACAATGCTATCTCCTGTTTAAGGTCCTCGATTTCTTCAGCTCGCTTATCTTTGCCTATAAAGGCGATCACTTTTCCCATTATTGTGGTCTCCGTGGTCTCGACATCAGACCTCATGGTTGGTACAGACTCCCTCCGCAGGCATTGCCGCCCGACGGAGGGGATACTTTCCGCGTATGCGCTACGTCAACAGCGGGCCTATTAAATTCAATTGTAGGTGCTGCATGCTCTGCCCATCGGACTATAGGTGAGGTCCTAGATGCTACAGATGTCTTCTATTTTCGTGAGACAGTCCTCAAGGATCAAGAGGGTGTGCTCTGGCGTAGCGTATTTCAGTTCCAGGATACGTTGTGCATCCCTGCAAACCTCGTAGGCCTCAAGCAAAAGGTCGCTGTACCTCTCGACATCGGTCCTCTCGTCGTCTACTTCCACGTTATCGGTGTCCATTCCTGGACCATGGATTAAATTTTCCATGTTTCCTCCGTCAGGGCTTGTATTGCCCTGGGTGCGAAGCCCGTCTTAAGTCAGGCTCCGCTATGTCTATGGATATATCCTTGGTTGTCGTCACTCCCGGTTCAAGTCTCGACGCTCGTCAGCGTTGGTGCTCGACACCGGTACTTACCTTCGCAATACTTGTGGCTGTGATTCTCTGGCTCTGAGGTAATGTGCCCAGCTTGAAGGGCTACCTAAATATTCAGTTGTATCCGTCCTGTCCACCGGCAGGCTGTGGTTGCTTGTCTTGTGACCACCTGGACCACTCCTTGACCGTGCAACACTCTTGACCCAGCAATAGATTGATAGGATCGGTATCGCGGGTTAGGCTGCCTTGCTCTGGCTCTCTACCCACTGAAAAAATGCTGCTTCGTCCAAAAGTACCCGGCGTCCAGCGCGCTTAACCACGCTGTCAAAACCGTTGGTCCTTGCGTTGAAGATCAGATGCCGGAGACCGCCCTGGGGAGGCCACTCGTGATGATCGTTCCATTTGGTTACGGGGATAAGGCGAGTAGTGTCTTTGGAGGTTACGTTTGTCGGCTGCATAAAAAAACTCCTTTGGATATTTGGCTTGAGCAACGTGTGTGCTTCTGTTGCTGGCCATCATACCCAAAGGAAATTTTATGAATATCGGGGAACCTTCCTATTTTCCATCGTAGGAGGGTTATGGTAAGGCGGGGTATAGAGGTTTATATCTCAGACTCGTTTGGATCGCCTATTTTGTCGCTTGATGGTGCTCCTGGTCCCTTTCTATATTCAGGCGGTAGCAAAGGTAGAATCCGCTCAAACGACTCTTTGGAAATGCTATCATCTCCGCTGCACATCAAGTCGAATAATTCTGAACGCTTAACCCTCCTCTCTTCTTTGATGCAATACTGGACAGCCCTAACTGTCGCCTTGATTGCCAAGTCAAAGGTCTCCTTTTCCCTTCGGAGTGTGCCCAGCTCACGTTTTTCTTTGACCGTAAGGGATTCTCCTTCATCAGTTTTACGGCGGGAAATGTGCCTTTTCTGTGCGCGCATGAGTTTGTCATAAAAATCATCAGGAACATCCAGGGATACCTCACGCGCCCACTCAACAAACTTGTCTGGATAAACCGTTGTGCCGTAGTAGGTTATCTGGGAAGAACCAGCCTCCATGCTCCAATCGTCGATATGTTCCAAAAAGCTTTTTTGCGTAACTTCGTAACTTTTAATTGTTTTATCTAAGGCTGTATGGATTTGATCCCAACTACTTTGGAAAATCGCTACCCGGTCTGAACCATCCTTGTACCTGGTTTCAGCACGGAACGTCGCCAACAGATTCGCGGCTTCCTCAAGTGTCCAGGTTGCAGCACCGAATAGGAGGGCAGGCTCATCAATAGGCTCTTTGATGGCAAAGTCCCTGAAAGGGATAGGTTCTCTTCGTTGCACGTCGGGAAGGGTCGATAAATCCATTACTGTCCTCCGAAAATTTTCTCATTCATCGATGCAACTACCTTACTGGTATGCTGCTCCGACAGATGGCTGTATCTCTTTACCATGGCAAGGGTCTTGTGGCCAAGAATTTCTGCCAATTCGGCAAGCGTGGCACCGTTCATAGCAAGGTAAGATGCTGCACTGTGCCGCAGGTCATGGAAACGGAAATTTACCACGTTTGCCCGCTCCAAAGCGTCTACCCATGGCTTTCTAAGCTCTGCGGGTGTTTTTGGGTTTTCGCCAGGGAAGAGAAGATCCGTGTCAATCCGGCGAACCTTGGACATTGCCCTTACTAGGTCAAGTGCATGCTTCTGGAGAGGCACCGCCCGAAACTCTCCGTTTTTCGTCTTGGTCAACCGTATGACCTCCATCTTCAGGTCAACATCCTTCCAGGTAAGCCCCATTATCTCCATTTTCCTGGCACCCGTCGAAAGGCCGATTACGACGACGGTATAAAGATATGGATTTTTGCTCTCTTTACAAGCAGCAAGCAACCGCTCCCGCTCATCGTCGGACAGGAACCGTACCACTGAATTCGACTCCCTCAGCTTACTCAACTTTCGCATAGGGGAATCCTCAAGCCACCCCCACTCCTTGATAGCAATCGTAAAAGCATGGGACAGGACAGCCAGATACCTGTTCACAGACGCGCTGCTCCGAGGTTTCTGGATCTTCTCAGGCTCCAAGGTTACGGCCCCCCCCTGTTTGCTCTTGCGTTTCGTGTTACTCGCCTTATCTTTCAGACACTCAACAGGGGTCAACATCAGCTTGTCACGGTATTCGGCGATCAATGCCGGGGTGACATCGGCCAGCAGATAGACCCCTATCTTATCCTTCCACCATTTAAGCTGGAACTCCTGCTTTTTCATGATGGCAGATTTCTTCGGCATCACATCCCGCATGTAACGGTCGATCAGTTCGGCCACGGTATGCTTCTTTGATTCGGTCGTTTTGAAATGCCGTCCCTCACGGATCGCGGCTTCAGTCTGTTGCGCCCATTTCTTAGCGTCGGTTTTACGGTCAAAGGTGGCTGTCTGGGTCGGGAAGCCTTTAAGACGGACCAGAACTTTATAGGTTGTCTTTCCCTCTTTGGATTTTCGTTCCTGGATATTTGCCATTTGGATAATCTCCTTCGGTGTGTAATCACCGGCAAAAACTCGCAACAAACTACAACTGAGGATAGTTAATCATCGTGTCTGGCAATAAATAGCCAAACATTACAGGATGTTAGACGCCTCAAGGCGGAAAATGGTGCAATAGTGGTGCAACAGCTCTGAAAAAGCAAGGGATATTTTGCGGCGTAAACCCGCATCGGCACTGACGATACTGAGGGGAAAAACGAAGATATTTTTTGTGGAGGGTGGTTGTTTTTGGTGCGGTGTTGTGCTGGAGTGCACCATCAGTGCACCACGAATAAAAAAAGAGGCTACAGCAATGCTGTAACCCCTTGATTTTTATGGTGCCCAGAGACGGAATCGAACCGCCGACACGAGGATTTTCAATCCTCTGCTCTACCGACTGAGCTATCTGGGCAAGAGACCAACTTTATACTT
>CAIYDQ010000123.1 GCA_903925075.1 uncultured Geobacter sp. | reverse complement strand
CCAGTTTAATTTTAAGACCGGAAAATCCGATTCTAGTTTGAAACAACTGACATTTTTGTTACAAAAACCCACAATGCTGTTTCGTCTACTATTTAGTTTTCAAAGACCAAGCTTGCCGCCTTGCTGCCTGCCGCTGCGTTGCTGCTCGCTGCGACAGACTCAGCAACCTACCTGAACCGGAGCAACCTGTCAACAAAAAGTTTCAAGGTTTTTTTCGGAGGGCCGATCCTTTCGAATCGATCCGGGCGCCGGAGCCAAACACCTCGCGGTACTTGAGCCCATCACCTTTTTCCTGCCGGCACTTATTCGGTTGCAAAGAGCTGCGCTGCGAGTCGTTGTTTATAGCGGAGGATCGGGGATTGGTCAACCTTTTTCTGCTCATGCGCCGATTATTTTGCCCGAGGACAATCAGGATTCATCTTAAGTCGCTGCAATTGAATGGTTTTAGCTGAGGAAGAAACATTTGGCTGCGGCTGGAAAGGCTCCAGGCCCTATCGGTCTTAACGCCGACGAATTGCATGCAGTCCCCGGCAAAGCCACTCAAACGATAGCGGCCTTTACCTCCTTGATGATGTCGACCTGCCTCTGCACGATATATTGCGACAACTGGCGCTCCAGCATCTTGTCCGGCTTGATGGTGAATCGGTAATCGCGGGGGGGGGCGTCTCCGTTTATGGCGATCAATTGGGCGGGAACCGCGACTTGCACGCTAAAGGAGTTCTCAAGATTCCTGAGCAGGAAACTGACCGAGGTCTCGGCGCCGATCTCCAGCGGACAGGAGGATTGCATGGTGATATTGATTCCGGAAAGGGAGAGGTCGTACACGCTGCCATCGAAATTACCGACCGGCGACTTGATCAAGGCATTCGGGTGCGGGTCCGGAACCATCCTGAGGAAATTTCGGTGCTCGGCCATGATTTCCACGTAGCTGAATTTGATGAAGGAGGCGGCCATCTTCTTCACGTTCACATATTGGACGCGAGCGAAGATGTCATGCTTGAAGAGAGGGCTCCGGATGAAAGTGCTGCGGCTCTTTTCGATGGCGAAGGCCTGTTCAGCCCGCACGTCCAGGTCTACTATGCCGCGTTCGATGGCGGTCACGGTCGCTGGATAGGAGAAAGGCAGCCCTTTGTAGTAGTTGATCAACTTAATCGTCTGGTTTTGATTCTTTTTCAGAATCGAGACAATTTCTTCCTGATCCTCATCAAAGTTCTTTTGTATCCGCGCGCTGTAGAGGTCGATTAGACTCATATCATTCCTGTTATCTGTGGTTGCTCGTCAAACGCAACGGAAGATGCCCCGCTTTAGGCACATGAATCCGCCATATCGGTTTCCAGTAGCGTCAAAGCAGCTTCGTCTACCGCCAAGGCGTTGATTTCGGCCTCGGCGTCCGGCGGCTGGATCCCACGTGGGAATAGGTTCAAGTTGTAATTGATGCTGTTGAAATTCACCAGGCGGACGATGGCCAGCAGCGTATCGTTGGGATCGAAATGAAGCGCGTGATGGTTTGCCACGATGGCGCAGTACACGGCAGGGATGTTCCAGTACTCCATGATGCGGCACCCTTGCTCGACGTGCATATCGGAGAAAACATCCAGCAGCGTCTCCCGATCAAGCTCGAATTTGTTGTCCGGATCGAGACTGATGCGCTCCATGGCCTTGAGCAGATAGAGCTTGCCGATATCGTGGACCAGCCCCGCCAGGTAGGCGTGGTCGGCCAGGTCCCTGTGGCCGGTACTGATGGCAAGCGACCGGCAGCCGACGGCGCAGGCTCGCGAATGAAGCCAAAGGTCCTGCATCACCTCGTTCACCACGGCGGACTCTGAAGTGTGCAGCGCGGCCTGCGAGGCCGCCATAGCCAGATTAGTTATCGTCTTTACGCCCAGGCGATTCACCGAGTCCTTGATGGTCTCGGATCTGAAGCGCCCGGCGAAAGCCGAAGAATTGGCCATTCTGAGGACTTGGACGGACAACCCCTGGTCCTTGTTGATGGTTTGGATCACATCGGATATTTCGGCGGAGGAGTGCGCCAGCAACTGGAGCAGTTCCAAGGCGACCGGATTGAAGACCGGCAACTCGACGGGCTGTAAACAGATCTGGTAGCGAAGGTCAAGAGAAAAACCCATATTCGTCCCCTGGAAGTTTTCATTACGCGGACATTTTCCGTGTCCGATTACGGCTGCGCTGCCGTTGTCACCTGCTTGTCGCGGCACAATAGCCACTATCCTAATTGAAGATGAAGAATCATGCCACTTCTTTATTGAGGTTATGTGTCAGCGGGAGCGATAAAGCCGATGGATTCCCGGCCAAAAAGCGCACGCTGCCGCCCGGCAAGCGATCCGACAGCCATTTCGAGGAGGAACTGGTGAGACCGCGGAAAAACGCAGGCTGCGGGGAAGGTGCTGAGAAAAGGCACGATCTAGTGCGGCCCCTGGAAGCTGTTGACCATCTTTTGCACCTCCGAGGCGGAAACTGCGTTGCTGGCATCCAGATCGACGCAGGCGCTCGGCGCTTTGAGCCCCATGAACATCTCCAGCGCGTCCTGAACTTGGACGATGCCGACCGCGCCGCCACAACCTGCCGGCGTCGTTGCCTGAAAAGGCTCGGCGTCGGCACTTACCGCATAGGCGGAGCCCTTGCCGCTGAACGCGCCGTCACCGCCTAGCACGCCTGAAAGCCGATAGGAGCTC
This sequence comes from uncultured Geobacter sp., assembly GCA_903925075.1. GTDB lineage: Bacteria > Desulfobacterota > Desulfuromonadia > Geobacterales > Geobacteraceae > Geomonas. The sequence goes on along the minus strand of CAIYDQ010000123.1, from coordinate 12,424 downwards.
GACAGGGCACTGTTGGCGCCGTTGCTCGTCTGAGCCTGGCGCAAAAGGTAGCCGGAGCTGGCGCTCAGAGCGGCTTTGGCCTGAGTCGCAGGAGTTGCCTGAAAGAACATGCTCAAGGCAATAGCCAGCAGCTTCAACCTGCGCATGAAACCCTCCCCAACCGGCCGAGCCGGATTTTATCCATAAAGGCATCCATAAAAGCGGCCACCATGACTACGGCGCCGTGGCGGAAACTTGCGAGCTGGCGGAGCTTTCGCTTGGACCGGCGACGGCAGTCACCACATAATAGTACGTACTGCCCGCGGTAAGTCCGGTATGCGTGAAGGGAGGAGTCGCACCCACGATTTTCGTGCCGTTTGCGGGAGTGACTCCCGAGATGGTGGACCAATAGACGTTGTAATAGGTCGCCCCGGCGATAATCGGCCAGTTGAGGGTGACCTGCTTACTCCCGGCGCTCCCGGGGGTTGCCGTCGTCCTTGGCACGCCGAGGGCATCCGTGGTAAAGCTCCAACTGAAAGGGGTCATCGTGTTGCCCGCGACATCTTTAGCCCCGCTGACGGTGGCGGTATAGGTGGTGGCATAGTTGAAGTTGCCCGCTTGATACCAGTAGAAAGTAGTATTGGGACCCGTATAAACTTCCCCGGGGACCGCCAAATCGCCACTGGTCACCTGAATGGCGTAGTCAGAGGGACTGGCCATCGGCTCGTTGAAGTTGACTATCAACGAGTTGGAACCCGCCGTGCCTCCGGAATAATTGACCACGATGGGAGCAGACGAGTCAAAGCTCATCTGCACCTCGTTGCTCAAGTCGCTTTCGCTGCCTCCGACTACTGCGGACACGCGGTATAGGTAGGTCGAACCGTTGGCTAGGCCGGTGTGGCTGTAGCTGCTGGCGGCGCTGCCGGTGGCGATCTTGCTGCTGTTATTTTTCGAGATGCCGGCGCTGTTGGACCAGTAGATGTTGTAGGAGGTGGCGCCGGCTACCGGTGTCCAGGCAAGATCCGCCTGCAGGTTGCCCGGCCTGACTGTCAATCCCATAGGCGTCGCGACCGCCGTGGTGAAGCTGAAGCTGTAGGGCGCCGCTAGGCTGTTGCCGACGTTGTCCTGCACGCCGGTGCCGATGGTCATGGTATAGCCCTTATTGAAAGCGAGCGAGTAGCTGGGAGTGAACAAGCCGCGCGCATAGTCATAGACATAGCCCGAGTTTTGGCCCGGCGCCGGAACGGAGCCGGAGATGATCGCGCAGCTAAGCGAGCCGCTGACGTCTACGCCGCTGGCATCCTTGATGGTGACATTGGAGCTGTTCCAGGTGGAGGAGTTGATCGGCTTGCTGAAGTTCACGCTGATCGAACTAGCAATGGAAATACTGGCGGCGTTGTTGGCAGGAGCGGTGGAGGTGATGGCCGGGCGCACATTGTCGATCAGCACCGACGCCTGATTGCTGGGCGTCCCCTCGGCTGAGCCGTTGACCGCAGTCACCACGTAGTAATAGATGGTGCCGTTGACAAGCCCGGTGTGGGTGAAACTGGTGCCGGTTACGCCCGAGATCTTGTTGCCGTTTTGCGAAGAGACGCCGGAGGTGGTCGACCAGTAGATGTTGTAGCCGGTGGCGCCAGGCGCGGCGCTCCAGGCAAGCGTCGACAAGAGATTGCCCCTGGCCGCCGTCAGGTTGGACGGAGTGCCGACTGCCATCGTGGTGAAGCTGAAGCTGTAAGGCGCGGCCAGACTGTTGCCGGAGTTGTCCTGCACTCCCGTGCCGATGGTCATGGTGTAGGTGGTGTTGAAAGCAAGCGGCGAATCGGGGTAAAAATAACTGCCACTGTAACGGCCGCTGACCGCCGCGCCTTGGTCGTCCTTCAAGCTGGCGTTGCTGCTGTTCCAGGTCGCATAGTTGATGGACTTACTGAAATTGACGTAAATCTGGCCGCCGACGGCGACCCCGGCGGCGTTGTTGGCCGGCGTGGTGGAGATCACGGTCGGCGCCGCGCTATCGATCAGCACCGATGCGTAGCCGCTGGGCAAACCTTCGCCCGTGCCGTTTACTGCGGTCACCACGTAGTAATACCTCGTGCCGTTGGCAAGCCCGGCATGGGTATAACTGGTGCCGGCGACTCCCGATATCTTGGCGCCGTTTTGCGGAGTGACGCCATAGCTGGTTGACCAGTAGACGTTGTAGGCGGTGGCGCCCGCGGCGGCGGTCCAGGTCAGGATCGACTGGAGATTCCCCCTGGTCGCCGTCAGGTCGGACGGCGTGCCGACCGGCGTCGTGGTAAAGCTGAAGCTGTAGGGCGCGGCCAGGCCGTTGCCGCTGCTGTCCTGAACCCCGGTGCCGATGGTCATGGTGTAGGTGGTGTTGAAAGCGAGGGTCTGGCTGGGGGTAAAGGAAGATGAATTGTATGAGCCGCTCACCACCGCACCCTTGCCGTCTTTCAAGCTGACGTTGGCGTTGTTCCAGGTTGAATTGTTGAGGTATTTGCTGAAGCTGACGGAGATCGGCCCGCTGACGGAGGCGCCGGTGGCGTTGTTGGCCGGCGTGGTGGAGATGACGGTCGGAGGCACGCCGTCTATCAACACCGAGGTGTAGTCGCTTGGCGATCCTTCGGCCGCGCCGTTCACCGCGGTCACCACGTAGTAATAGGTGGTGCCGTTGCTTAGCCCGGTGTGGGTGTAGCTGGTGCCGGCCACTCCCGATATCTTGGCGCCGGTTCTCGGAGTGACTCCATAGTTCGTGGACCAGTAGACGTTGTAGCCGGTCGCGCCCGGGGAGGCGGTCCAGGCGAGGGTCGACTGGAGATTCCCCCTGGTCGCGGTAAGACCCGAGGGCGTACCGACCGGCGTCGTGGTAAAGCTGAAACTGTAGGGCGCTGCCAGGCCATGGCCTGCGTTGTCCCGCACTCCGGTGCCGATGGTCATGGTGTAGGTGGTGTTGAAGGCGAGCGCCGGGATCGGGAGCAACCAGCCGTCCGATCCATATAAACCGCCCACCGAAGCGCCGCTGCCGTCCTTAAAGGCGACGTTGAGCATGTTCCACACATTGGGAGCGAGGGACTTGCTGAAGCCGACACTGATCGAACTGTCTACCGCGACGCCGGTGGCGTTGTTCGCCGGCGAAGTCGAGACCACCATCGGCGGCACGTTGTCTATCGTCGCATAAGCGGGGTAGCTGGGCGCCCCTTCGGTCGCGCCGATCACGGCAGTCACCAGGTAATAGTAGGTAGTGCCGTTGACAAGTCCGGTATGGGTATAGCTGGTGCCGGTGACGCCCGATATCTTGGTTGCGGTTTGAAGAGTCATCCGGTAGTCGGTCGACCAGTAGACGTTGTAACTGCTGGCGCCCTGGACCGCTTGCCAAGCAAGGGAAGCTTCCAGGTCGCGTCCGGTGGCCGTCAGGTTGGCCGGAGCCGATACGGTCGTGCCGAAACTCCAGGTGTAAGGCGTTTTCAGCGCGTTGCCGGCCTTGTCTTTGACGCCGGTGACGGTGACGCTATAGCTGCCGCCCTGGGGCAAAGGCGCAGTGGGCTGAAAGACGACGCCGGAATAATAGTTGCCGTCTTTGCTGAAGCCTCCTTGAAGGTACGACCCCGTGACCGGAGCGCCACTCGCGGTTACTGCAAAGCTCTTCGAATCGACGCTTTGCATGTCTATCTGTTCGCTGAAGCCTGCGGCTATCTGGGAGTTCATTTCGATCCCGCTGCCTGTGGGAATAACCGCCGTCACAACCGGCGGGAAGGGGTCGATTGCCGCCGAAACCGTCGAACTGTTGATGCTTTCCCCCGCGGCGCTGGTGGCGGTGACGGCGAAGTAATAGGTGACGCCCGCGGTTCCGGGCGGGGAAACGGTCAAATTCATGCCGACGGCCGCGGCGCCGGACCTATCCTGAAACTTCATGTTGCTGAAGGTGAACTCGTCCAAACTCTTGCCGGCGACATCGCCCCCGCATTTCAAGACCACCAAAGCGAAAGTTGTGTCGGACTGATAAAAGCCGGAACTGGCGTATGAAACCTGCACTTGGCTGGCCATTTGGCTGAAGTCGACATGACCGCCATAGGGCGAACTGGCCCCGGTGACGGTGACCCCATCAGGGACCGTCACCGTGAACAGCGCGGAGCCCACCTGGCTGGCATCGGCGCCGGAACTGTAAATGGAAACGGAGTCCGTCAAGGCGGGGGATTTCGGCGGCGTGAAGGTGTAGGGCGAGGCGACGTTGCTCACCTTGGCCGGCGGCGCGGTTGGCGATCCTTGAGAAGCGGCGTTCGCCGCGACGCCGTAAAAGGGGGCGGTCGACCAGTACAGGTTATAGCCGCTGGCGCCAGCAACGGTTTGCCAGGTGACGGTTGCGTCGCGGGTAGTGGCGCTGACCGCCACTCCTGACGGGGCCGCTATCGGGGTGGTGCTGAAGTTCCAGGTGTAGGGGACCGATTGCGAGTTGCCGGCCAGGTCCTTCACGCCGCTGACAGTCGCAGTATAGGTCGCCCCCAACGACAGGGGAACGTCGGGCTGAAACTGTATGCGTTGTCCTGAAACCTGCGCCGTCCCCGCGATGGCCGCGCCGTTTGCATCCGACAGCTTAAAGAGACCGGAGAGACTAGCCAGGCGGTCGATCGGCTCGTCGAAATCGGCGGAAAGGATGGTTGCCGCGGCAACGCCCAAGCTCTTATCGGTCGGAGAGACGCTGATGATCGCCGGTGGCTTGGTGTCAGCTACGTTGTAGCTGGGATAAAAGTTCCACGAATACGGAATCGGCAGCTTCCCGCCGATCAGGTCGCGCACGCCGGTGGTGACGGTGGCAACTAACGAATTCGAGGCGGGAATCCCTGCGCTGGGGGCGAAGATTGCCGTGCGGCTTGCTGAGTCGTATTGCACCGTGCCGGGGGCTGCGATCCCAGTGCTGGGATCGACCACCGTGAAGGTGGAGCCGTTGATGGTTGCGGGGTTCATCTCGTTGTTGAACTGGGCTTTTATCAAGGTATTCGAGTAGCCGCCGCCGTAAAGGTTCACGTCCGGCGAGGAGGCCACCACTCTCAATGCATAAAACGGCGGACAGGTTGCCGAGTAGAAAAGGTTTTTCCCATCCCGCGAGGTATTGCAGGTAAGTGCGCCGGCATTACTGACCGAACCGGAGATAAAAGCTGTGGCGAACGTGCTGGCCGTCGCCGCACTGTCGTTGAAGAGGGTGACTCCGGACGCTTCCAGCGAGGAGAGGCCGATCCTGATGACGCCGTTTCCGCTGTTGTAGATGGCATAACTGTTGGCCGCCCCGGCAGCGCGCGCCGAAACCTGCGACAGGCTGAAGACGGAGGCGGAGTTGAAAACGGCAATGGTGCTCTTCGCGTCCGGGCCGCCGGAGTTGCTGACCGAGAGCTTGGCGAGGGTGCAGTTGGCACCGTTGACGATCCCCGCGGCCGGGCCGTCGACGGAACCGGTAATGGCGGTGTTCGACTCGCCGGAACCTTCCAGGTCGACGTAATCGAGCATCTTCAGGGGAGTTTGACCGGTGTCGTAGGAACCGGGCATGACCTTGACCAGACAGGGATTGCCGGCCGAGGGAACGCCGCACCAGCCGGCGACCGCGGCAAGCGCCGCACCGGGGGTGTTGTAATCTCCGCCGCTTTTGGCGACCACCGCCACTTTGCCATATTTCTTCTGGTATGCGCCGTCGTGGTCGTGGTCGCTGCGGGCCGCGCTGGTCGCGCTCCCCGTGCCCGCAAAGTTGACGTCAAGCACCGTCCATCCCGCCGCGGCACTTCCCGTCAAGCCTGCTCCCGCGATCAGGCCGGCGAGAGAACCGGCGCCGCTGCTTGCGGCTACGCTTCCGCATCCCCACCCCGCCTCCGAACGGAGCAGGATTTGACCGGGCGAGCAGTTGATTCCCAGCTTGGTGGCTGTCACGGCGGCGTCGGCAATGGCTGCCGTGGCCACCGCTCCGTCGGCGACGCTGTCGGTAATCGCCGATCGCAGGGCATAGGGAGAACTGGTGAACGGCTGGCGCGGAGACATCTCTTGATCGCCGTCAACTTTGACGCCTAAATAGTAGGGCCTGTCGAAAGGGAGGTTGAATGGAGCGACGGCGGCGAGATTGACGCTGAACTGGGCGGCAGCGACGGAAACCGTCTGCTGTTCCGTCCAAAGCGGCACTCCCCCGGAAACCGCGTCATACAGCGAAAACTGCAGGGTCACCGTCTTGTTGACAGGGGTGCCGTCGGCAGCGGTCAGATACCCGTGATAGGTTATCTGCTCGGGCATGGTTGCGGAGGCGGCCAGCGGAGCGAATAGCGACACCAGCACGAGCAGCGCCAGCAGCACGGAGTGGAAACGTTGCATAAAAAGCCCCCTTGCAAAACATCAAAAAAACGGCAATCCCTTTCGGATCAACGAAAAAACGCCGCTCGCTGGCGTGAACCAGGAAAGCGGCGTTATGGGAATAGCAATGGCAATGGACGCGGATCGTTACGCTTTATCCGAACGCCGCCGCAGTTGTTTTGTGCTGCAGACGCCATCCGGCCTCGGCTTTCCGCCATTTAATAGATTGTCTTCATGTCTGCAATATAGAATGCCGGATCGGAAGTCAAGAATTCTAATCTTAGAGATGAACCAGGCAGCGTCCCGCCAGCGATGAACCAGGCAGCTTCCCGCCAGCAGATGAACCAAGCCGTTTCACGCTTTGGTATAAAGGACTGCGACGGCGCGGGCACGGACCTCGCCTACGGAGACGTAGCCGTGCGGTTCGGAGGATTCGTAATAGATGCTGTCGCCGGGCATGAGCTTCATCACCTGCTCCGCGTAATGGAACTCCAGCTCGCCGTCCAGCAGATAGAGGAATTCGACCCCTTCGTGGCTGTAGTACAAGCTGTTGTCCCAGGCCCGCTGCTCGAACTCGACCAGAAAGGGTTCCACCTTTTTCTGGCGTATGCCCGGGGCCAGCGGCTTGTACTTGTATCCCTGCACCATGTCCTTGCCCGGACGGCGCTGGCTGGTGGCCGCCTGCTCCCCCCGGGTCAGGACGAACTTCTGGCGGTCGCCAGCTTCCTCGAAGAAGTAGTGGATGCCGACGCCCAGCCCGTTGGCGATCTTCAACAGCGTCGCGATGGGGGGGGTTACCTGATCGTTCTCGATCTGCGACAGCAGCGGCTTGGAAAGCCCGGTCAGATCCGCCAAAGCCTGCAGAGTGAGCCGCTGCTCCTGCCGCAGGCCGCGGACCTTCTCGCCAAGCTTCATCTCCCGGATTTCCTGCTTTATCTTGTCTTGCACGCGCGTCCCCCCACTAGAGCATATATAGGCAAAAGCTCATCATGCGTCAAGGGGTATTTGCGGCGGGACCTTCGGCGGACCGGTCGCGGCGCCACCCCCTGCCGAAACTGGCGAAGGAGTTGACATCAATCCATTTTTTGGCTAGGCTTTAGCGGTTTTCGCGACAGCAACTTCTCAAGGAGCATCACATGAAAAGCGCCAGATTCGTCATTGCCTGCCTGATCGTCCTCAGCGCACTGGCCGCCTGCAAGAAAAAAGAGGGCGTCACCTTCTACGAGTCGAGCCGCAAGGAGAGCGCGGAACCTCCGGTAAAGGAGGTTCCCAAGGATATCCTGGCGACCCAGCAGGGGTTCGTGACCCTGGTGAAGAACGTGACTCCGTCGGTGGTGAACATCTCCACCATCGGCAAGAAAAAGCTGGTGCGCCCCTTCTTCGAAGCCTCTCCTTTCTTCGAGGATTTCTTCGGCGAGAAGGGGGAGCATCCCCAATACCGCCGGGAGCATAGCCTCGGCTCCGGCTTCATCGTCAACAAGGACGGCTTCATCGTCACCAACGATCACGTGGTCCGGGACGCCGAGACCATCCAGGTGAAGCTCTCCAACGAGAGCGTCTACACCGGCAAGGTGATCGGCTCGGACCCGAAGACGGACATCGCCGTGATCAAGATCAACGCCAAGGAGCCGCTCCCCGCCGCGGTCTTCGGCGACTCCAACAAACTGCAGGTCGGACAGTGGGCGATCGCCATCGGCAACCCCTTCGGCCTGGACCGGACCGTGACGGTCGGGGTGATCTCGGCCACCGGCCGCTCCAACATGGGGATCGAGACCTACGAGGACTTCATCCAGACCGACGCCTCCATCAACCCCGGTAATTCCGGCGGCCCGCTGCTCAATATCTACGGAGAGGTGATCGGCATCAACACCGCCATCGTGGCCACCGGCCAGGGGATCGGCTTCGCCATACCGGTGAACATGGCGAAGCAGGTGGTGGCTCAACTGATCAGCAAGGGGAACGTGAGCCGCGGCTGGCTCGGCGTCTCCATTCAAACGGTGACCGAGGACATGGCGCGCTCCTTCGGCCTTCCCAAGAGCCACGGCGCGCTGGTGAACGAGGTGATCGCGGGCGGCCCCGCGGCCAAGGCCGGAGTGCTGCAGGGGGACGTGATCACCGGCTTCGACGGCAACTCCGTCAAGGACGTGCGCCAGTTGCAGCGCCTGGTGGGGGAGACGCCGGTCGGCAAACGGGCCGAGCTCGAGGTGTATCGGGGGGGCAAGCAGCTGAAGTTGTTCGTCACCACCACCCCGGCCGAAAAGGCTCCGGCTCAGGCGCAGAACCCGACCGAGCGGGAGGCGGGAACGCTCGGGCTCTCGGTCGAGGAGTTGGGCGCCGAGACCCGCTCCCGGGGAATCAGCGGCGTGGTGGTCAGCGATCTGGAACCGGGAGGGATAGCCGAGGAGAGCGGCATCCAGCGCGGCGACATCATCGTCTCGGTGAACCAGCAGAAGGTGCGCAATTTGACCGAGTACCAAAAGGCGATGAAAGAGGCCGCCAGCCGGGACGCCGTGGCGCTCTTGGTCAGAAGAGGGAGCGCCAGCATCTACTTCGCCCTAAAATTAAGATAGTATCTTCCAGAAAAACTGCGTATAGTGAAGCGCTGAAATCAGCAGCCGGGGGAACTCATGAGCCTCATAGAGAACCGGGACCAAGCCAAAAGGCTTGCCAGAGCCATAGTTTCCGATGTTGCCATTTACAACCGCGACAAGGTGGAGCAGGGGATCAAGAACGACAACATCTTCGAAGTGCTGCACGACCAGTTGACCGAGGGGAGGGAGCATTTCCAGTCCCGGGTAACGAGCGAGATCGCCGCCTCGAACATCTTCGACATCGCCGTGGTCGACGTACTGATAAAGAGGGCGGGCAAGATCGAATCGTCCATCTGGTAGCAAACGAAGGTTACTGCACATAGGGCACGGGCGCGCTTTCCTTGGAAACGCGCCTTCGCTTTTTTACGGGAGGCATTTTTCCCTCCCCGGAGAAGATATGGAACCGATTGAACTCACCTTTCCCGTCGACTGCGACCCGGAAAGGCTGGACAGCTTCATCTCCCGCAGCGTCCCCGAAATTACCCGCTCCGCCGCGCTCAGGCTGATCGAAACCGGCTGCGCCACCGTGAACGGGCAGCAGCAAAAGCCGGCCCTGAAGCTCAAGGGGGGCGAGCGGATTTCGGTGCTGGTCCCCCCCCCGGTGCCTGCGGAACCCCAACCCGAAGAGATCCCCATCGAGATACTGTTCGAAGACGCCGAGGTGGTCGTGATCAACAAGGCGGCCGGGATGGTGGTGCATCCGGGCGCCGGCAATCCGGAAGGAACCCTGGTGAACGCGCTGCTGGCGCACTGCCAGGATCTCTCGGGGATCGGCGGCGAATTGCGGCCGGGCATCGTGCACCGCATCGACAAGGACACCTCCGGCACCATCGTGGTCGCCAAGAGCGACCGCGCCCACAACGCGCTGGCCGAGCAGTTCAAGGCCCACACCATCAAGCGGGTGTATCTGGCGCTGGTCTACGGCAACATGAAAGAGGACAAGGGGCGCATCGATTCGATCATCGGCCGTCATCCCACCGAGCGCAAGAAGATGTCCGGCAGGGCTCGCCACGGCAAAGAGGCGATCACCCATTGGCGGGTGGTGGCGCGCTACCCCGCCATGACGCTGATACAGCTGCGGCTTGAGACCGGTCGCACCCATCAGATCAGGGTGCACCTCTCGGAGGCGGGGCATCCGCTCTTGGCGGACGAAACCTACGGCGGCGGCGGCAGGCTGGCCGGGGTGCAGGACCCGGTCCTGAAGCAGATGATCCGGGCCATGGGCCGCCAGGCGCTGCACGCGAAGACGCTCGGCTTTCTGCACCCGATCAGCAAGGAGTATCTGGAGTTCGATACGGAACTGCCCGCGGACATGGCCGGGATCATCGAGTATCTGGAGAGCAAGGTCAAAGAATGACCATCAAAGCGAGGTGTTTTCATGGAAATGCATAAGGCAGGAAAGATCCAATATCTGAAGCCGAGCCTCAGCGGAACATCGGCCGTGGCGGGGTTCAGCACGCGCCACGAAGGGGTCTCGCGCCCGCCGTACAACTCCCTCAACCTCGGCAGCAACACCCAGGATTCGACCCACAACGTGGAAGGGAACCGCAGCCTGCTCGCCCGCAGCCTCGGCTCCACCCTCGACCGCTTCCTCACCGTGACTCAGGTGCACGGCACCGACCTCTTGGTGATCGACGCCCACAACACCGAATTCTCCCACTTCCTGAAGCTGGAATGCGACGGCATCGTCACCAACCAGCCCGGCATCATGATCGCCGTTTGCGTCGCCGACTGCGTGCCGATCCTGCTGCACGACCCGGTCAAAGGGGTGGTGGCCGCGCTGCACGCCGGCTGGCAGGGAACGGCGGGCAACATCGCGGGCAAGGGGGTCGAGGCGATGGTCGGCATATTCGGCTGCGACCGCAAGGATATCCGGGCGGCGATCGGCCCTTCCATCGCGGCGTGCTGCTACCAGGTGGACGCGCCGGTGCGGGACGCCTTCCTGAAGGCGGGGGCCGCCTGGGATCTGTTCGCCAGCGAGCAGGGGGACGGCAAATGGATGCTGGACCTCGCCGCGTCCAACCGCCGGTTGCTGACCGACGCGGGGCTTGCCTTAAGTCAGATAGAGAGCGAGGAGATGTGCGTCAGTTGCAACCAGGGGCTGTTCTTCTCCTACCGCCGCGACGGCGGGGAAACCGGGAGGCAGGTCGGCTTCATCATGTTGAACGAGCAGCAATAAGCTGTGGCGCCGGACGCGAGCATCTGCTATAAGTCGGGCAGGCAGTTAGAATCCTTCCAGGAGGCGACACCCCACATGCGGACCCTTTTCAAGCTGGCCCTGCTCGTTACCGCGACCTGCGGCATCTTCGGCTGCGCGCACAACTACTACAACATCCCGCAAGAAACTCTGGAGAAAAAGGTCAAGATCATCGGCATCGCTCCCTTCTTCATCGATGGCGAGTCGGACGTCAAGCATCCCGAAAAGGAGGCCATCGTCACCCTGATCCAGGGCTTCAACGAGAAGAATCAAAAGGAACTGATCGCCCGACTGCGCGCCACCGGCATCTTTTATGCCGTGCGGCCGGTGGACGGCGAGCCGGCTCGGCTCTTCGCCGGCCTGGTGGCCAGCAGGGAGCGGCGCGACGACGCCGGGATCATCTACAACAAATACTTCTACAAAAGAGATGAGCTAAAGCGGCTCCTGGCAGACAACGGGCTGGACGCGGTGATGTTCGTCACCATCAGCGGGCTGACCAGACAGGGAAAGGTTTACGCGAGCAACTACCTCTCCTACACCGACACCGATTTCAATTATCTGGCCCTGAGCGCCCAGATGCTGGACCGGGACGGCGCGACCATCTGGGAATACCCGAACTTCCGGCAAAGCTCCCTCTCCTATCCGATGTTCTTCTCGCTGCAGTACCCTGATTTCGACGAGGCCGCGGCCAACCTGAGCGAGAAGGTGGATGTGAAGTTCAAAACGGTGGCCGGGGTAAAGGCAGCCTTTGCCAAGCTGGAAGCCTCCAAGCTCAACAAGGGGCAGCAGGTATCGACCCTGTATGCGAAGCAGTACAACGAGATGCTCTCCCTGCTGCAAACCTACCAGCCGCTCTTCGCCCCCAAAAAAGAAAATGCCCCGCCCGTGCCGGGCACGGAGCCTGTACCCGTGACCGCGCCGGCCCCGGTGAGCGGTGCCGTTTCTCCGGCGGCTACGCCGAAGGCGGCTGCGCTGCAGACCTCGGGGCCCGCGGCTCCGCCGGCCAGCTCTGCGCTGTCTGCTCCCGCCGGCGCCCCGGCGAGGTTTGCCGCGCCTGAGCCTGTCATGCCGTCTGCGCCTGCGGTGGCAGCGAGGCCGGTTGCCGCAGCGAGCTCCGTCGCAGAGCCGGCGCAGATTGCCGCTCAGGCAAGACCGATCGCCGCGCCCGAGCGGTCGACGGCCGCAGCGCCGGCCGCCGCAAGCAGGCAGGAAGTGTCCGACGGCTTTCCCTCGGGCGACATCATTGCCGAAGAGCCGCCGGCGAAATAAGCCGGGCGCGCGCCGCAGATGGTAGGGGCGAACCTTGTGTTCGCCCGCCTTGTTTCAACCTGCTTGG
>CAIYDQ010000122.1 GCA_903925075.1 uncultured Geobacter sp. | reverse complement strand
CTGATGTGATCCACGTCTAGCATCTCCTTTGTTCTCCTCTCTCCGATAGAATCTGGAGAGTATGGAGCCGAGTGCTAGGGTGGGTCAATTTTGGACGCCGATTATGGCCGTAGGTGGGTCAATATTGCATGCCGATTCACAAGTATCGAAAAGAATTACCATTTGGAAATCTCAGAGAAAGTATTACCTCGTTTGACGATGAGTTTTTAGATATTGATATGTGTACGGAAAAGTCTAAGGATGGTAATTATATGAACAAGTATAAAAAAGCACTTAAAAAGTTCAACGAGATCGGGAGCTTGGCTCGTGACCTGCGTAACGAAGAAGCGTTAAGCTGGTTTAATCAGAGGAACTGCTTTGGTAAACATTCCGTTGTGGAGTGAACTGATGTAGGGGCTTGAGGGGGCGCGTCTTTTACAATTTACAAATCACCGTTGAGATTGTGCAAATGTAAAATGTAAAGTAGCGGTAGGGATGTCGGTTACCCGACACCCCCCGCGCAGATCCGTACGTGCGGCACTACCGCATACGGCTCCTGTCTCGGGTCAGACGCAGAGGAGTTGATTCGGATACGGGTGTACAACTCGCGCAGTTGGCAACCAGGTTCTTATCAGTCTCTTCATGCGTTCCCATGTGAGGGATCGGGCTTTCTGACTCCGCCTGCGCAGAGCTTGTAACCAACTTAGTTGAATCTGCTTTCGAAACGTGTCCAGTGCTTTTCGATTGCCTGGGACTCCGTAATAGTTGAAGTGTCCCTGTATTACCGCTCGTAACCAAGCTCCCTGCTCCGATACAGGTCGGTGCCTTTTTCGAAGCAGCGTTTCCCGAACCTTTTTAATTTTGGCCCGAAGTCGTTTGGTTATGGTCTTGCGATGTATCGTGAAGCGTCCGTTCTTTTTCTTCGAACAGATGTGCGTGAATCCGAGGAAGTCGAATGTTTCCGGTTTCCCCTCTTCATACTTCTTTCGGTTCCCTATGGCGAACCGACCGAATTCAATAAGTTTGGTCTTCCCTTCGTGCATTTCCAGGCTGAACGTTGTTAGTCGATCCTTCAGTTCCGTCTGAAATTGCTCTGCATCTGATAGGTACTGAAAACCCATGACGAAGTCGTCCGCATACCGCACGATGTGAACTTCACCTCGTGCGTGGCGACTGCGCCACTGCTTCACCCATAAATCCAAGGCGTAGTGCAGGAATATATTCGCCAACAACGACGATATTACTGCACCCTGTGGTGTCCCCACCACTGTCTTGGACCACTTCCCGTCCTCGGATACGCCGGCTCGCAGAAATTTGCGAAGCAGCCGTAGTAGCCTTGGATCGGTGACGCGGTGCCCGACAAATTTCATAAGCCACTCATGATCGAGTGAGTCGTAAAACTTGCTGATGTCCGCATCCAAAACCCCCCTGTGCCAGAATAGTTGTCGCCTCGGAGGGGCCGTTTAGTCCCGGTTTTCTGGCCTGACTTGGCGGCGAGCGAAGCGAGCTCGCCGGTTTGAGCAGGAATAGAAATCCGGCAATATCTGGCGGCCCGCTTTTTCCTACCTCTGGGGGCAGCAAGGATCTATGATGACGTACACCGAAGGATTCAAGTCCAACATGGTTCGGAAGATGGCCTGCCCAAATGGCATCTCAGCATCCGCTCTAGCAAAGGAAGTCGGCGTTCCCCAACAGTCTCTGTCGCGCTGGCTTCGCAACGCAAATGTCGTTGATGAACCTGGTAACACCTCAATCCCTAACGAACCAGGAAGAACAATGTCTCCCAAACGCCCCCAAGATAAATTTGCCGAAGAAAAGCTCAAAATCGTCATAGAAGCCGAGACGATTGCCGAAGATCAACTTGGTGCCTTTCTGCGCCGTAATGGAATCCATGAAGCGCAGCTACGTGAGTGGCGCGGCATGATGCTGTCAGGGCTTCAAAAACCAGTGAAACCTTCATCGAAACCCTCGGAGGAAACTCGGAGGATTAACGTACTGGAAAAGGAATTGCTGCGCAAAGACAAAGCGTTGGCCGAGGCTGCGGCTATTTTGATTCTCAAAAAAAAAGTCCAATCGATCTGGGGGGACGAGGACGACCCCACGGACAAGAAGAACGGCAGATGATCGGCCAACTTATTAGAGAGGCGACCCTTTCCGGAGCGAGACTCGAAACGGCCGTTGACGCCGTCGGGCTGAGCATCCGCACATTGCAGCGTTGGAATCTCCAAGATGCCGGATCAGATCGGCGGCGCGGGCCAAGTACGGATCCGTCGAACAAGCTTAGTCCCGCTGAACGGCAGAACATCCTTGATATCGCAAATTCTGAGGAGTTTCGGGATCTTTCACCAAAACAAATTGTGCCGCAACTGGCCGATCAAGGAACATACCTGGCGTCGGAATCCAGTTTCTACCGTGTGCTAAGAGACGAGGACTGCATGACTCATCGGGAAACCTCACGGCCCGCGACAAGTCGCAAGCCAAAAGAACAGGTGGCCACCGGGCCATGTCAGGTCTGGTCCTGGGATATCACGTACTTAAAGAGCCCTATTCTCGGACAGTTCTTTTATCTGTACCTGATCATGGATGTCTGGAGCCGAAAGATTGTCGCATCCACAGTGTATTTGAAAGAATCAAGTGACTATAGCGCAAGGCTCTTTCTGAAGACGTGTCTCAGCCTCAATGTTGATCCAGAGGGTCTGGTTCTTCACTCTGACAACGGCGGTCCGATGAAAGGGGCGACGATGCTGGCAACTCTCCAGCGCCTGGGCGTAGTCCCTTCCTTCAGCAGGCCGCAGGTCAGTGATGACAACCCTTACTCTGAATCGCTGTTCCGAACCATGAAGTATCGACCCGGTTATCCCAGCCAGCCTTTTTCAAGTCTGACAGCAGCACAGACATGGGTTGATGGTTTCGTTGGCTGGTATAACACGGAGCATTTGCACAGCAGCATACGTTTCGTTACCCCAGATGACCGCCACTTCGGGCGGGAACAAGCCATCCTGGCCAACCGCAGCAATATTTATGAAGCAGCACGTCTCAAGAACCCGAACCGCTGGTCCAGAAATATCAGGAATTGGGAGCCCGTGGAGACGGTTTATCTGAACCCGGAATCGACGGTGGCAACGAACCTTCTTAAGGCAGCATAATTTCAACAGAGGCGACAACTACCTTGACACCCGCCGAAACCCAGTTCACTTTCTTTTGCGTGATGGCCACGTATATAGAATCCAGGGCGTTGTGCTGACTTCTGCCCGGCCGTGAGCCGTAGCTGAAATCAAGAAAATCCTCTTCGTAAATTTGTTGGAGGATCGTTGTCAGCGCTTGCTGAATCACCTTGTCTTCCAGTGCCGCTATGCCAATCGGTCGCTGTTGCCCATCGGATTTGGGTAAGGGCCAAACCGCAAGACGGGCGCCCAGCAGTTGTTGCAGGTTTCCCCGCTCCCATATCCTGTCCAGAATGTGCAGGTATAGATTCGATAACAACGGCGAGATCACGCCGCCCTGCGGCGTACCCTTGCTGTTACCCTTGCCGCCACCGATATTGCGCCTCGTTCCATCCCCGTCCACTTCCATGATCGGGGCCTTGAGCCACATCTGGAGCAGGTGCAGTATCGCTCCATCGCAGATGCGTTCGGCGACCACCGCCATCAAATTGGAGTGTGGAATGGTGTCGAAGTATTTAGAAATATCGGCGTCGATGAGTTCGGTGTGCCCGATGTTCATGCTGGCTATGGACCCCTCCGACTCCCGATATGGCCCGACGCGACTTCGTTTCCTTATACGCGTCGGTTGATGTTCCTCAACATCACCGCATCGGGTCTCCAGCACTGCACTGCTCATATTCCGCAGCATGCCGACCCTGCTACCCCGGAAGATCGCATGAGCCGATTCCGTTTTCAAAGCTCATGCACAACGGCCTTCCCCATCTGACCACTGGGTCGGCATCTTCAAATCAAGTGACGAGGCTACGTGTAGGTTCACTTTCGTTACGGCCTGCTGCTTTGCCAATTGGGAACTTACGACCCCTTGTTACCAAGACGCCGCTCCCTTGAACTACCGGGGCGAACGGATAACTCCCCGTGCGGGACTTTAACCCGCTATATGTGAAGCAGTCATTACTGCGTACGGTCAGAGCTGGACATTGCCGAAAACGAACAACCTGGTTGTCCCCTGAGTGCAAGTTAGTCGGAATCATGCTGCATTTCTGTGCTTGACTGTTTCCCAGCCGATACAGGCAAGCCAGATAGTTCTTGGAATCGGCTTGCTGCCTGTGCGGTAGTACGTGATCATCCTCCGGGTCATGCCGAGTGCCTCGGCAGCGGTGGATAAGGAAAGGTCATTACGTTCCATCCATTCGTTGAATTCCGCCGGGGAGGGTTCACCTGCCTGAGCCTTACAGCGAGTGTAAAGTTGGTCGGCCCCCAGTTCTATGTCTTCGCCCCATTCAACGCTGTGACCGTACCAGCCGACGCCAGCCTTTCGGAATATTTCAGGATCCTTGAGTGGCACTAAGAGAGCAAAACGGCCCATCCAGTCTCCGATATCGGCCTGCATAGTCTCGCCAGTTGTCCAACGAATCATGAGACTGGCGGGTTCCATTGCAGTGACTTCTTCAATGCGAGGGGGTTTGTTCATCGCGTTATTTCCTCCCATTTGGCAAGCAGAATGGATTGATTCTCCGAGGCCCACTTCATTGCTTCGGCCGACTTCTTTGCCGGAGTTACTGTGCCCACCAAAAATTCCAAGGTTTCGATCCCAACTGAGCAGCGATCGCCGTCAGTAAACTCCAAGTGGAAATGAGGAGTTCCGTGTTCGTTGGGATAGATGGTCAGTCGGCACGCGCTAAAGCGGATTATCGTGGGCATGACAGTGATGGTAGCGAAATAATTTCACCAAGTCAAGCTTCAAGGGGAGACCGTGAGGACACCGAGTCCCAACCGATCGCCGCCAATCTGGCTGCAGAAGTGTGGTTCCGATAAGAATGCCCATGACGTTGACCTTCGATGGTCAAGAGGTCACGGGCATTTTTTTGCCTTTTCGATTGGCGGGGCCTTCAATTGCAATGACGCAAAAGCTCGTGAAGTAATTCAATTCATGATCTCACGGCCGGGTTGGCGACCGTTTACTCAGGAGCGTTTGGCGTATTCG
>CAIYDQ010000121.1 GCA_903925075.1 uncultured Geobacter sp. | reverse complement strand
TGTCCGCGTTTTTGTGGAAAAACTCATTCTTGGCAAACGTGTGGAAAATGGAGAGATCGAAGCCTACAGAATGCTCCACCGGCACCGGCTTATCTCTGTCAATTAGATCATCTTGCTTGTGAACCCACAGATAGAATGCCGCCATAAAGGCAGTCGCTTCCAGGTCTCCACGGGCGATGTCGGCAAATGCTTTAGAGGGTATGAACATAAATTCTCATGTCAAAAAATAAAACAACGACGGCGCTGTGTCTCGCCACCCCCCTCGCTGGCCCCTATCTCTACGACCGGAGCGCCGTCGAGCCAATTCGTGAAGTCGCCAGTGGAATCCATGTCGGCCACAGGTGCCCCGTCTGCCCAAACACTTAAATCATTTTGTTCCATTACGTCGTAATGATGTTGTCAAAATAACACGGCGTATTCGACAGTTGTAGGTTGTTCCAAAGCTGAACCCATACGACCCCCTCGGCAGACGCTGTGACGCTTATCGGGCCAATCGTCACCCAAGTCCCCCCACTGACGGCGGTCGCGGTAACGTCTGATGGAATACCAATCGCGGAGTTTGCTTTTAGGATCATGGACGGATAAGGCGCAAAATTGTTCTGGAGACACTGGACTTGCACCGTCCGAACGCCTGGCTGCAACGTCCACCGGAAACGCCAAAATCCAGGGAAGGAGAGATTCAGGCTCGGAGCAGGATTACCAAAAGTAAGGCTCTCCAGCATCCCAAATTGCAGGGGCCTACCATACGACCCTGCTCCATCCCAAGAGACCGGCCCCCCAATGTTAATGCCTTTCATTGGCAAAATAAGAGGGGCACTTGCTCCAGACGGGATCATCAATCCAGAGGCCATACCCTTAGTTAGTGCCCACAGTGTTGCTGGTCTCCATGCAAAACATCCCCCCGGATGATCCCTTAACGAAGACTAGAAACGATTTCCCGGCGTAGTCGTTCGCGCCGCTGAAAGTTTGCCCGTCCGAGAAGTTAGTCGTGGCATGGCACAACATATAGCACCCCCTCAGCATCCCTCGCAGACCGAAAGAGGAGTCCGACAGATACAAGGGGCATATATAGTAAGAGGAGTCATAAGTATTCGGCGATGGGATTACTCCCTGTAAGGAGAGAACAGTCCCAGCATACGCGGTCTTGCTCATATCTCCTACCAAGACGAATTTCTGGCTACCGCTGGCCCCAGATAGACTGTTTGCCCAAAAGAACCCAGACAAAGGCGAAGATTCTACAGTGCCCACTTGGTCAAACCCCCCTGTGGCTGTGTCCGCATTAGACTGGTTCTCAGTCCCCCTGCCAATGATTGCACACCGGTATGGGTCAACGCTGCCGCTCCCTGCAAGAGAGAAGAAGTCCCCGAACATGAAGGCCATATAGGCTCCAGAAATATCCCCGCTCTGGATGAATAAATAAAACGTGCTGGCATCGGCGAGGATCGCCCAAGCACGCGCATTGGTGGAGTCTGCTGTGTTGCTCTTTCTAATCACTACGGCTCCAACCGTCAACAACTGCGCAGGGGTTGGAAATTGGCCTGTGCCAGTTCCCATTCCACTTGGGCCTTCACTTGAGACAGCCGCGTAGCCGCAGGCCAGCGCTTCCTTACCCAGGGCGGCCTCTGAAGCCGCATCGTTTACCATGAGGCACATTCCTGCGCCTGCGCCCTGTTTATAGGCCACGATGTCAGTGCCACTGGTGCCGAGGGGCAGAGTCCAACCCGCCGCAGCCTTGCTACCGTAGCCATTAACTAGGCAGGCATTTAAAACGGTAAGCAGTGAACCAGACGCCCCAAACAGGGAAGGCGCGGAAGCATCAGTAGAGCGATAAATCGTAAATTGTGAAAGAGACATAATTTTATGTGGGTAGTATTTCTACTTGAATGCACCAATTGGCGGAGTTAGTGCCGAGAGCAAGAATATTGAACCTAAGCTTATTGCCGCTCGCGCATGTGGCTGTCGTAAAGCCCGACGTGGTTGCCCCCTCATTTGCGCCCGAACCTAAAGTGACAATACCGACCGTCACCGGCGTAAATACCCCGGATGCTGTAGACAACTCAACTTGAATCTGCGGGGAACCTCCTGCTGCCCCCACACGGAACACCAGCCGTGTGATCGTGAAGGTCTCCGAGGAGCCGTCCCCGTTATACGGTATCGTGACTTCGGCAACATCCGGCCCGGTCACAAAAGGAGTATAGGCAGCACAAAGCACGACAGATTTTGTCAATGGCTTAGTTCCAACCACACCGCTGGCGTAGGTAATCGGCGACGTGGCTGAAATAGCAGCCTGAGCACGGGCATTTGTGAAATAGAGATGCGTTCCCTCTGCAAGGTTAGTCGTGGTCTCAGCCGCAAAGGCAGAGGCAAATAAAGTTGCAAAAGAGATGCCTATACCAGATGCAGCACTGACTGTGACACCAGACACGAGGTTGAAATCTGCAATGAAGTCAGCGAGAGTGAACTGCATTCCCGAACCACCCCCCGCAGCAGCGTAAGCCGCGTTGAAGAGGGCCTGACTCCAATAAAGGTTGGTCACTCCTTGAGTGAGGTTATCAGTCGTCTCCGCTGCGAAATCAGCCAAGAAATTAGCATGAGTATAACCGCCGCCCCCACCGCCCGTCTGTTGTAGGGTCGTAACACTGGAGTGGACACCGGAGAGAATTTGCTGAGCCTTGCGTGTCCAGACATCCACCTGCTGCTTAAACTCAGGGAGTGTGCGCGGCGGGGCCTGTCCAATCGTGGGCGGCAGGATATTTACACCAGTCGGCGTTGTGACTCCAGAGGCCATTAGTAGAAGCCGCCAGGGCGGCAGTGAATCTCGAAGAAACTGACTCGCCACTGGACGCCGGGGTCTTGGCTCATAAACCGCACTCGCAAATAGCGCCCGGAGCCGCCTGGGTTGACTTTGACTGGAGCCGTGGCGCTGCCATCGGTCGCAACTGCCACAGGTTTTGACCAAACGACTCCGCTGGCCCCCAGCGCGGGCACAGTGCCAATCTGAACATACATCAGCGGGGGGCCGGACATCGTAGCCACGCCAGAGGGCAAAACTGGAGCATTAGAAGGCCCTGGCAGCGTCGTATAGGTCGTGACCGGGGTTAGAGTGCCTGGAAGCACTTGCAGCCCTAAAACGATCACGTCCGTATACTTGAAAATGTCTGGGTT
>CAIYDQ010000120.1 GCA_903925075.1 uncultured Geobacter sp. | reverse complement strand
GAACAAAGCGCGGTCTTGCAGCGAACGAACGACTAGGATACCGACGCGGCCTCGGGATGGTGAGAACCTTCCTGATAGCTGGTCTAGTTCCGGATTTCCGACTTCCTTTCCGTAGTTCTTGCATTCGAAGAAGACGTGAGAAGCTGGATGGTGCCGTGCAAGCCATTCGAAAAATCCGTGCTTCGCCTCGTTGAGATAGGTGATGTCTATCCTCTTCCGGCCATCATGAATTTTGTCTTGTTTGATGGGGGACGTAAGGGACGGATAAAGCGCGGCCGAAAGTAACTTTTCGATGGCTACCTCATAGTCATGGGCGCTTTCCTTGCCGGGTTTCACGGCCTTTACGCCATCAATCAATAATCCGAAATCGGGTGGCGCAGTGTTCTCCAGCTTAGATAGGGCAATATGATCAAGCGGTTGCGTGGTGGCGTTTTTCTTGGTCTCACGATAGTTGGTAAGTGCGCCTGGATGGTCCGCCGTTAGCTTTGCCGCCGCAATTTTATCCGCGCCATACGTTTCATAGAGATCTTTTTTGTAGACTTTTTTCTTGCCCTTGTTCTTCCTGGACCGGAGTACATGAACGAACTGCGAGTTGATGTCTTTATGGTGCTGCTGAAGGACGGGCATTAGAAAATGCCGGTAATATTCGTCGGCGCCATAGGTTTGGGATACGCGAACAATCACCTTGGGCACTAATATTACTGGTCCGGTTTTGGCGACCGGCAGGTCGATAAGGTTGGTTTCCCATTGCTCTGCCTGGGGGTTCCATACAGGACCCGAATCCACGCCCGGCGTAAGTGGAATGCCGTAGTAGCCGCATGCCTGCTGCGTGTATTTGATAAGTGGCCCGCGAATGATGTTGCACACGGCATCCGAAAGCATATCCGGACCAACACCCTCGACGAACAGCACAGTGTCTTCGAGGTCCTGTAGGAGACCGGACGTCGCAGCTTTGCTCGAAGTCAGGGATTTCCAGATACGCTCGGCCGAGACAGGACCGAGCGCATGGCCCCGTGAGGCCCGCTTGGAAAATCCTAGATGGAATTCGTTCCGCTCACTAAGGCAAGCCAATAGAGCTTTGGCCTTCACGTGGTCCCCGCGCCTCATCGCGGCAAGCACTGTCTCGAAATAAGTCTGAAGAAGCGAAACGCAGTGGTGCGCCCATTCGGAGCGTAATGTGCGAAGAGCTGAAGGGTCGACAAAGACAGGCAAGTCTTTGTCGATGTGTACATCGAGAAAGTCGAGTGTCGCCTGATGGCGGCCGAGCTTAAAGAACTTCGAAACGAGCATCCTGCCATCCCCCTGTTGGATGGCCTAAGTTACCTCTTCGGTGGAGCCGCGCGCCATTTCTGGTAATGCGCCAACTAAAGGCCGACTTTGGTCGGCCCACGCTTTTTGGCTGGTTGGCAGGCGAATGATGGGAATTCGCTAGGGTTGCCCGTTCGTCATTAGGCCGAAATGTCCTGGTCTAATTCTCGTGGACACCTCGATCGGCGCGATCCACGGCGAGCCCTTCCGCGATATACCTCCAGCCCTTACCACCATGCAGGTATCGCGCTTCATCGATCCCGGCCGGCTCGTCGAGACAGAGGTCGACGCCGTCCTTTAGCGAGACACGGCTCAACAGGTCGTTCAAGCGGACAAGCTAACTGACATCGTAGCAAGCAAGCTCAAGTTCAATTCTGCCTGCTACCCGCTACCCGCTACCCGCTTGGTGCTGGTGCTGGTGCTGATGGATGTTAGAAGTGTTTGAATTGTGGGCATTCGAGGTGCGGGTGATACTTTTCAAGTAGAGTGCGGAATATGCCGATCAGGGGAGCGAAATGGATTTTCAGTTCTATAACGTGCCATCGAAGAGGCGCTATTGGGTGGTTCGCGCCGATGGCGGCGTCTACCTGCCACACTTTCTGAGGTGGGGTATCGCAACCGTCGGTCACCTCGATGAGCTCGGTGCAACGCATCAGCTTAAGTTTGACGGTCGTGAAAACTGGTCAAGTGTTCATCAGGAGCTGATTAAGGCCTTCGAGAAGGCGGATAGGCCTCTCCGTGGCCTGAGCTCTCTCGTTGGTCAGGCTCGCGCGTTTGCCGATGAGATTCGCATTGGTGATTGGATCATGACCCCGGGAGACGAACAGCTCCGAATAGGCGTTGTCATG
>CAIYDQ010000119.1 GCA_903925075.1 uncultured Geobacter sp. | reverse complement strand
T
The DNA here is from genome assembly GCA_903925075.1 of uncultured Geobacter sp. Taxonomy (GTDB): domain Bacteria; phylum Desulfobacterota; class Desulfuromonadia; order Geobacterales; family Geobacteraceae; genus Geomonas. Next base: position 32,763 of record CAIYDQ010000119.1, on the reverse strand, counting down.
CGCCCAACGACATCTACACCTGCAAACTTTTGCAGGAGCGCTACCTCTCGCTCCCCATGGCCGCGCACGAGATGGGGAACCCGCAGGTCAGAAACCGCGGCACCATCGGCGGCAACATCTGCAACGCCTCGCCGCTGGCCGACCTGCCGCCGCTGCTGATCGCCTTGCATGCCTCGGTGAAAGTGGTGCAGTACGCCGGCGAGCGCATCGTGCCGCTGGAAGAGTTCATCTGCGGCCCGGGCAAGACGGTGATCAAGCGCGACGAGATCCTCTCCGAGGTGATCATCCCCGACGGCAACGCCACCGGCAGCACCTACATCAAGTTCGGACTGCGCAAATCCGGCGCCCTCGCCGTGGTCGGCGTGGCGGTGGCGGTCACCGTCAAGGACGGCGTCATGGAAGAGTGCCGCATCGTCATGGGAGCGGTCGCGCCGGTTCCCCTGCGCGCCAAGGAAGCGGAAGACCTCCTCAGGGGCCAGACCATCACCGATGCGCTGCTGGAAAAAGCCGCCGACGCGGCGGCCTCCGAGTGCCGTCCCATCACCGACCTCAGGGGGTCCGCGGAGTACCGCCGCGAAATGATCAGGGTGCTCACCAGACGCGCCCTTCGCAAAGCCATCGACGAAGGCCACGTATAAAGGGAGACTGACATGATAAATCGGACTATTACCGACAGGGACGGGGTGAAGCGCTACCTGATCACCCTCAATGTAAACGGCGACGCCCGCACCGTGCTGGTCAAGGGGAACGCCATTCTGGCCAACGTGCTGCGCGACGACTTCAACCTCACCGGCACCAAGAAGGGTTGCGAGTTGGGCGACTGCGGCTCCTGCACCGTGCTTTTGGACGGCACGCCGGTCGACTCCTGCATGGTGCTCGCCGTCGACGCCGACGGCCACGACATCACCACCATCGAGGGGGTGGCGGTCAACAGCAAGCTCGACGACATCCAGCAGGCGATGATCAACTACGCCGGCATTCAGTGCGGCTATTGCTCGCCGGGGATGGTGCTCTCCGCCAAGGCGCTCCTGACCCGCAATCCGCATCCGACCGAGCCCGAGGTGAGGGAGGCGATTTCCGGAAACCTCTGCCGCTGCACCGGCTACGTTCATATCGTTGAGGCGGTCTTGGCGGCCTCCCAAGGGAAGCTGGTCCCGGGCGAACACGAATATCCCAGGGAAGAAGGAGGCTCCATATGAGCAAGCAGTATAGCCAGATAGGCCATAGCGCACCCCGTATCGACGGTCCCGAGAAAGCCACCGGGGCGGCCAAGTACACCCTCGACCTGAAGTTCCCCAACATGCTGTACGGCAAGATCCTGACCAGCCCCCATGCCCATGCCCGGATCATCTCCATCGACACCTCCGAGGCCGAGGCGCTCCCCGGGGTGAAGGCGGTGATCACCCACAAGGACGTGCCGACCCTGAAGTACGGCCTGAGCCCGGCCCGCTGGGACGAGAACATCTTCTGCTCGGACAAGACCCGTTTCGTCGGCGACAAGGTGGCCGCGGTGGCCTGCGTTGACGAACCGACCTGCTACAGGGCGCTGAAACTGATCAAGGTCGAATACGAAGTGCTCCCCGCCGTGCTCAACTTCCTCACCGCCATGGACGAGGGGCAGCCGCTGGTCCACGAGGAGTACGCCAACAACATCAACACCGAGATCCACCAGGAGTTCGGCGACGTGGCCAAGGCCTTCGCCGAGGCGTATCACGTGCGCACCGACACCTTCATCGGCCAGCGCACCTACCAGTGCCCGATCGAGCCGCACGCCGCCGTCTCCATGTGGGACAACGGCAAGCTGACCATCTACTCCTCCACCCAGTCGCCGCACTACTTCCAGTATTACATCGCCCGCGAGTTCGGCATGGAGATGGGCGACGTGCGCATCATCAAGACCTTCGTTGGGGGGGGCTTCGGCGGCAAGCTTGAGCCGACCGGCCTGGAGTTCGCCGGCACCGTGCTCGCCAAGCTGACCAGCCGACCGGTGAGGATGTTCTACGACCGCGCCGAGATGTTCGCCCACAACCGCGGGCGCCACGCGCAGCAGATGGAGATCACCACCGGCGTCGACAAGAACGGCAAGATCCTGGTGGCCCACGCCAACTTCAAGATGGACGGCGGCGCCTACACCAGCCTCGGCATCGCCAGCGCCTATTACGCCGGCGCGCTCTTGCCGATGACCTACGAGTTCGACAACTTCAAGTTCGACATGTACCGGCTCTACACCAACCTCCCCGCCTGCGGCGCTCAGCGCGGCCACGGCGCTCCCCAGCCCAAGTACGCCTTCGAGAGCCACCTGGACAACGTCGCCAAGGACCTGGGGATGGACCCCATGGACATCCGCATCCTGAACGCCCGCCGCCCGGACACCGTCACCCCCAACGACTTCAAGGTGAACTCCTGCCACATGCGCGAGTGCCTGGAGCGGGCCCGCGAGATGTCCGGTTGGGACGAGAAGAAGAAAAACCGCGTCAAGGGGCGCGGCATCGGGGTTTCCACCGGCAGCTTCGTCACCGGCGCCGGCTATCCGATCTACCGCACCGACCTGCCGCACGCCTCGGCCTTCATCAGGCTGAACGAGGACGGCACCGCGGCCACCCTCTACACCGGCGCCGTGGAAATCGGCCAGGGCTCTGACACGGTGCTCTGCCAGATGGCCGCCGAGGCCATGGGCTACCGCTACGAGCAGATGAAGATCGTGGCCGCCGACACCGAGACCACCCCGCTCGACTTCGGGGCCTACGCCAGCCGCCAGACCTACATGTCGGGGACGGCCATCAAGCTTGCCGGGGAAGAGATCAGGAAGCAGATCATCGACATGGCCTCCTTCATGCTCTCCCTCCCCCCGGAGGATCTGGACGTCGACAACGGAGTGATCTTCTCCAAGAGTCGCCCGGACAAGACCATCGCCTTCGAGGCGGTGGCGCGCAAGCATTTCGTGCTCAGGGGACCGATGCTCGGCAAGGGCGTCTACACCCCGCCCCGGCTCGGCGGCAGCTTCAAGGGCGCGCCGGTGGGAACCTCGCCGGCCTACAGCTTCGGCGCCCAGGTGGGCGAGGTGCAGATCGACGAGGAAACCGGCGAGATCAAGGTGCTGGGGATCTGGGACGTGCACGACTGCGGCAAGGTGATCAACCCCCGCCTGCTGCACGGCCAGGTGCACGGCGCGCTCTTCATGGGCATGGGCGAGTCGGTCTGGGAGGAAGTGCAGTTCGACGACAAGGGTCGGATCCTCAACGCCGAGTTGGCCAACTACAAGATGCTGACCGCGATGGACATGCCTCCCATCGAGTCGGAGGTGCTCGACAGCTACGAGCCCTCCGGTCCCTGGGGCGCCAAGGAGGTGGGCGAAGGCTCCACCAACCCGACGCTGGGGATGTTCTCCAACGCCATCTTCGACGCCATGGGCGTCAGGGTGAATTCGCTGCCGCTCACCTACGAGAAGGTCTGGCGGGCGCTGAAGGAGAAACGGGAGGCGGAGGCCAAGGCCAAGGCCGACGAGGCCAAGCCGCAGGCCGCCGCGGAATACTGCCAACCGGCTGCTCCGGCGTAACCAGCGAAGCGGGCAGGAAAAGTGGGAGCGGCAGCGATGCCGCTCCCACAGTTTTAAGTACGTTCGTCCGCCGGCTCCGGTCCGACCGGCTTGTTTTTTTTCGGCAATCGTCATATCTTCAGGGCAAGAAAACTTTTCCGACGTTTAACGGCAGATAGAGGTGCAGCATGTGGGATTGGATAGGCAAGTTAGACGAACTGAGGCGCCAGGACCAGTTGGCGGTCCTGGTGACGATCATCAGAAGCACCGGCTCGACCCCGAGAAAGCACGGCGCCAAGATGATCGTTTTGCCCGACGGCTCCTTCTTCGGCACGGTCGGCGGCGGGGTGCCGGAGTTCTTCGCCCTCGAGGACGCCAAGAAGTGCTTCGAGCAGATGCAGGGCACGACCTCGCAGATCCCGCTGAAACCAAGAGGAGAGTTTCCCGCCTGCGGCGGAACCATGGAGCTGTACATGGAAATGATCAACAACAACCCGCGCCTCTACGTTTTCGGCGCCGGTCATGTGGGCCAGGCCCTCTGCCAGGTGCTGGAGGGAACCCCCTTCCGCATCCATCTGATCGACGACCGTCCCGAGTGGATCGACTCCCCCGCCATCCCGAGCGGCGTGATCCGCCACAAGCGCCACTACAGCGACGTCATCAAGGAAACCAACTGGTGCGATCAGCGCAGTTTCGTCACCATCCTCACCTTTTCGGGCGCGGTCGACCAGCAGGTGCTGGAGGAGGTGCTCCCGAAGCCCACGCGCTTCATCGGCATGATCGGCAGCAAGGGGAAGTGGGCCAAGATCAAGGAAAACCTGCAAGGTCAGGGAGACCTGTCGCGGGTGCGCTGCCCGGTCGGCCACGACAACGGCGGCCAATCACCCAAAGAAATCGCCATCAGCATCGCCAGCCAGTTGCTCGCCACCTACTATGGCCGCGAGTAAGTCGGACGCCAAAAAAATGAAAGATCTGGTGATCGTCATCAGGGGCGCGGGGGAGATGGCCACCGGCATAGCCTGCCGGCTGTACCGCGCCAACTTCAGGCGCATCCTGATGCTGGAAACCGTCTCCCCCCTGGCCGTGCGCAGGCAGGTCTCCTTCTGCGAAGCGGTGCACGAAGGAAGGATGACCGTGGAAGGGATCGAGGCGGTGAAGGTCGCGGATTGCGACGAGTTGCAGGAGGCCTGGGAGGGAGGGCGGATCGGCGTGCGAGTCGACCCGGCCGGGGAAAGCCTTAGCGAGTGCCGGCCGGAGGTGTTCATCGACGCCACGCTGGCCAAGCGCAACCTCGGCACCACCCTCGCCGACGCGCCGCTGGTGATCGCCATGGGGCCCGGTTTTTCGGCCGGCGTGGACTGTCACGTGGTGGTCGAGACCAACCGCGGCCACAATCTCGGGCGCCTGATCGCCAGCGGCCCGGCCGCGCCCAACACCGGCATACCGGGCGACATCGGCGGCTTCACCAAGGAGCGCGTGCTGCGCGCCCCGGTGGCCGGGATCTTTAACAGCGAGCGGCAGTTAGGCGACCGGGTTTGCCGGGGAGAGGCGATCGGTCGGGTGGACGGGGTCGATGTGCCCGCCCTGATAGACGGCATCCTGCGCGGCCTGATCAGGCCCGGCTCGGTGGTCGGCAAGGGGCTGAAGATCGGCGACGTCGATCCGCGCGGCGAGGTAAGCTACTTGGCCACCATCTCTGAGAAGACCCGTGCGCTGGGCGGGGCCGTGCTGGAAGCGATCCTGGCCGCCTACAACCGCTAATCCGGCGGCAGTCTCGGCGGCCGTTCCGCGGTCCATCGTCCTTGATATTCCCGGAAGCTTCTGTTACACCATGGTGAGTCGTTTCCCCTCTTCGAGGCATTTTATGAAACCCACCATGACGCAGCGGAAGCTAATCACCTTTGACTGGGCAATGAAGCGTCTGCTGCGCAGCAAGGCGAACTTCGAAATACTCGAAGGGTTCCTGAGCGAGCTTCTGAATGAAGACATGGTCATTCTTGAAGTGTTGGAGAGCGAAAGCAATAAGGAAAGCGCCGCCGACAAGTTCAATCGGGTAGATCTCAAGGTGAAAAACAAAGCCGGCGAGATCATCATCGTCGAGGTGCAGTACGAGAGGGAGTTCGACTACCTGCAGCGGATGCTCTATGGCGTTTCCCGCGCCTTAACCGAGCATCAAAAAGAGGGCGAGCCGTACTCGGATTTGGTAAAGGTGATCTCGGTAAATATCCTCTACTTCGATCTTGGACATGGCAGCGACTACATCTATCGCGGCACCACCACGTTCACCGGCATCCACCACAACGACACCCTGCAGCTAAGCGGCAAGCAGCAAAAGCTGTACGGCAAGGAACAGATACATCATCTCTTCCCCGAATACTATCTGATCAGGATCAACAACTTCAACGACATAGCGGCCACCCCGTTGGACGAGTGGATCTACTTCCTCAAGAACGAGGAGATCAAGGACGACTTCAAGGCCAAAGGACTGCAGAAAGCCAAAAAAGCTTTTTCGATCCTGAGGTTGCCCGAGAAGGACCGTTTGGCATTCGTCCGTTATCAGGACGATCTCAGGTATCAGGCCAGCCTGATCGAGTCCAACTACGGGCTTGGCCTTTTGGAAGGGAGAGAAGAGGGGAGAGCAGAGGGTAAGGAAGAGGGCAAGGAAGAGGTTGCTCTGGAAATGATAGGAGATGGCGAGTCGAACGATAAAATCAGGAAATACACCGGATTGACTGACGCCATGATCGACGAGCTGAGGAACGAAAGATAGCAAAACAGCGGACTGGACGGATAAAGGCGGATCAAACGGAAGGCTTTGGGTTACCCCCAAGGTCTTGCCTAATCTGCCTTTATCCGTTGCCTCCGCAGTTTCCGTGTGCGAGCCTTTGATCGTTTAAAGATGTTCGCCCGCCTTTTGTTTTGACTATGCGGAATAGTTACCCGAGCTATTTTGCCAGCCCGGTCAGCAGGCGCTGGCAATAGACGCGGGCGATGCTCTTTCGATGCGCGGGAGTGCCGGCCTGGTTCTTCACCGGGCAGGTCCTTTTGCCGACCAGTTCCGCCGCGCGCGTCAGCAGTTCCGGCGAAGGTTGCGCCCCCTCCAGAAGTTCCATCGCCTCGAAGGCTATTACCGGCGCCGAGGCCAAGGCGCCCAGTACGATCCTGACATCCTTCATCACGCCGTCCGCCATCCTCAGCGCCACCGCGACCGACGCCAGGGGATAATCGATGGCGCCTCTTTTTCGATATTTCAAATACCCCGATTTGACCCCACGCGACTCCGGCAGCCTCAAGCCCACCAGCAGTTCGTCTTGCCCCAGGGCGATGCGACTGATGCCGTCCTCCCGGTAAAGCTCCTCAAGAGGAAACTCGCGCAGTTGGGCGCTTTCGCCGTCCCAACTCGCCACCTGCGCCCTGGCGCCCAGGGCGATCAGGGCCGGCGCGGTGTCGGAGGAGAAAACCGCGAAGCAGCGTTTGGCGCCGGGCGCGGCCTGGCAGATGTCGCCGTCCTTTTTCAGGCAATATCCCTTGCTGTGACGCCAGAACTCGCTCTGGTTGAAATACCAGCAGCGCGTGTCCAGGCAGACGTTGCCGCCGAGGGTCCCCATGTTCTGAATGTTGGGGCTGGCGACCGCCGCCGCCGCCTCGCTCAGCGCCGCGTACCGCTCCTTGAGCGCCGGCTCGTCCCGCACGGCGGCGAGTTTCAACGCCGCGCCCAGAAAAGCGCCGCCGGCGCCGATTTCCAGGGAACCCAGTTCCGGCACCTTTTTCAGATCGACCACCGTGCCCGGCGCGTACAGCCCCTGCTTCATGGAAACCAGCAGGTCGGTGCCGCCGGCCAGCGGCAACGCATCGGGGGATTCCGCAAGCAGGCGAAGCGCCGCGGCCAGGCTCTGCGGCCTTTCGAGATGGAATTTCGGCAATGGCATCATGGCGTTTTCCTTTTCCTGAGTGCTTCCAGGACCGCTTCCGGCGTGATCGGCGCATTGTGCAGCCAGATTCCCACCGCGTCGTAGATGGCGTTGATCACCGCCGGTATCGAGGGATGCAGGCTCCCCTCGCCGCACTCCTTGGCCCCGAAAGGCCCCTCGGGATCGACGCTCTCCACCAGGATCGGCTCCACGTCGGGGACGTCGAGCATGGTGGGCATCTTGTATTCCAGAAAACTGGGAGAGGCGTGCTGGCCGCCGGGCAAAATGACGTGGCTTTCCAGGAGCACCTCGCCCAGCCCGTTGACCGCCGCCCCCTGCACCTGCCCCGCGGCCGCCAGCGGGTTGAGGGCGCGCCCCAGATCGTGGGCCGCCACCAGCCTCAGCACCTTGACCACGCCGGTTTCCTCGTCCACCTCGACTTCCGCCGCGTGCGCCCCGAAGGAATAGGCCGGGCTCGGCCCGACGCCGGCGCCCCGGTAGCTCCCCCCCATTTTCGGCGGCGTGTAGCCGCCGGAACCGAAGATGGGCGCTCCTTTCGACTCGGCCAACACCACCGCCTGCGCGAAGCTCAGCGTCCGCTCGCACCCCTTCGCCGAAGCGACGCCGTCGGTGATGCGCACGGCCTCCGCGGCAACCCCCAGGTGCTCGGCGACGATGGCCAGTATTTTGCCGCGCACGTCGAGCGCGGCGCTTTTGCAGGCGTTGCCGGCCATGAAGGTCACCCGGCTCGAGTAGGAACCGAGGTCGACCGGGGTGGTGTCCGTGTCGGCCGAAACCACCTTCACCGCATCCGGCCGGACCCCCAGGATCTCGCCGGCCACCAGGGCGAGCATGGTGTCTGATCCCTGGCCGATGTCCGAGGCGCCGCAAAAGACGGTGACGCCGCCTCCCCGGTCCACGCTGATGTTGACGTTGGAATGCGGCATCGGGTTGTAATAGATGGCGTTGCCCGCCCCGGAGATGTAGCCCCCGCCGGCGAGGCCGACGCCGCGGCCGCGCGGCAGTTTCCCCCGCCGCTCCTCCCAGCCGATGGCCTGGCTCGCCTTTTCCAGGCACTCCTCGAAGCCGCAGGAGGTGATCCGCAATTCGTTCAGCGTCATGGTGTTGGGCTGCAGAGCGTTTTTCCGTCTGATCTCCAGCGGGTCCAGCCCCAGGTCGGCGGCGATGCGGTCGAGGTGCACCTCGAAGGCGAAGCGAGGCCCGACCGCGCCGTGCCCCCGCAAGGCTCCGCAGGCCGGCTTGTTGGTGAAGACCCGCGCCGCGTCGAAGCGGTAGGCCGGCAGAGAGTAGGGCAGGGTCAGGAGTTGGCCGGAATAGTACAGGGTCACCAAGCCGTAGGAGCCGTAGGAGCCGCCGTCCAACAGGTTGTGGAATACGACGGCGGTGATGGTGCCGTCCTTCTTCACCCCGGTGCGAAGCTTCATGTGCATCGGGTGGCGCCCCCGATGGGACAGGAACACTTCCTCGCGGGTGTGGACTATTTTTACCGGGCGGCCGCATTTCCTGGAAAGCATGCAGGCGACGAACTCGAAGGAGAACGGTTCTCCCTTGCCGCCGAAGCCGCCGCCCAGGGTCGGCTTGATCACCCGGACCCTGTCCATCGGGATTTCCAGCACCTCGGAGATCGACCGGTGGACCGAATGCGGCACCTGGGTGGTGGACCAGAGGGTCAGTTTGCCGTCGCGGTAGTTGGCCAGGGCCACGTGGGTCTCCAGGGGGGCGTGGGTGATCGCCTCCTTGAAAAAGCTGTCTTCCCTGATGTAATCCGCGTCGGCGAAGCCCGCGTCGACCTGGCCGAATTCCAGGGAGCCGCGCCGCTCGACGTTCGCCTCCTTGCAACCCTCGTGGATCTTGACGTCCTCGCGGGTCAGCGCCTCGTAAGGGTCGAAGATCGCCGGCAACAGCTCGTAATCGACCTCGATCAGCTTCAGCGCCTGCAAGGCGGTGCGCTCGTCGACCGCAGCCACGCCGGCCACCGGCTCGCCCACGTAGCGCACCTTTTCGATGGCGAGGGCGGTTTCGTCCTTGGCGGCGGGGAGGATGCCGAAGCGGATCGGGGCATCCGTGCCGACGACGACCCCCTTGACGCCGGGGAGCGCCTCCGCCTTGGAAACGTCGATGCCCCTGATGCGCGCGTGGGCGTGCGGAGAGCGCAACAGCTTTCCGACCAGTGTTCCCGGCAGGTGCAGGTCGTCGGTATATTGGGCGTCTCCGGTCAGTTTGGCGACCGCGTCGATGCGGGGCAGGTCCTTGCCGACGTATTGAAAGGTGGAGTTCATCGCGCCTCCTCCACCCGAGCCCGCGGATAAACCTTGGCGGCGTTCTCCACCGCGTCGACGATCTTCACGTACCCCGTGCAACGGCAGAGGTTGCCGGCCAGCGCCCCTTTGATGGTATCTCGGTCCGGGTTGGGGTTCGCGTCCAGCAGCGCCTTGGCGGTGAGGACCATGCCCGGAGTGCAAAACCCGCACTGCACGGCGCCGGCCTCGTGGAAGGCGCGCTGCACCGGATGGAGATCCTCTCCATGGGCCAATCCCTCGATGGTGGTGATCTCACGCCCCTCGGCGTCGGCCGCCAGCGTCAGGCAGGAAAGCGCCGGCTTGCCGTCGATAAGCACCGTGCAGGAGCCGCAGTCGCCCAGATCGCACCCCTGCTTGGTCCCGGTCAAGCCGAGCCGCTGGCGCAAGGTTTCCAGCAGCGTCTCCTCGTCCCCCACGCCCACTTCGATCGGATTGCCGTTTACCGTCATTTTTACGATGATCATAACTTCTCCCCGGGATCGACGATCCCTTCCTTCCGGTACTGCGCGTTGCCGGGCAATCTCCGCCCTTTTATCCGATTCTATTCGATCCGTCCGCCCGATGGGAATATTTTCTTGTTTGCCTTGTATACGAGACTTATTTGCAAAAAAAATGATTTTTGAAGTACGCCTTATGCCCCTGTCAGCGCCTGATCTTCGGGCGCCGAATTGCCGGAATCGAAGTTTTGCCCCGTTTTCCTCGGCGTTCGAGCCGCCTTCCGGCGTCGCCAATCCCTCTCGGCGCCCTTTGCCCGTATCCGGTCAGGTTCGCTGTCCGGCGGCTGGCACTGAACGCTCGCAGGCATCTCTTGTACACAAGATATAATAAACGGCAAAGCGATGTCAAGAGAGATTTGCGAAGAGGGCAAGGGATCGCTTAGCGGCGCCGGCCGTTCCAACCTCCCTGCGCGCGACGCAGGCTCGGTGGGCCGGCTAAAAGCCGACCGCCAGGCGCTGCTCTTGTTCCGACGCCGGCAGTTGCCGCTCCAGCCACGCGCACAACTCGCGAAACACCTCTATGTCGTGAATGTCGGCCAGATTTCTCAGGTCGACAGGGATGCCGGTTTCCTTTTGGACCAGAAATTCCATGTCCCATAGCGCGCAGCGTTCCAGCTCTTGGGTCCGGCAGTTGAACTTGCAGCTGTCGTAATCGGCGATGTTCTTGGTGAAGTAGGTCATCTTGGCGACGCACAGGTCGTAGAAACTGAAGACCAGTTCGATGACGCTGCACTTAACCACTGCCCGGTGCGTGGCATAGGGGTGGTCCGGGCGATTGCCGAACTGCCGCACCCAGAAGATCTTGTTGCCGATCTTCCTGTTGACCAGCCGATACTTCTCTATCAGGCGAACCTTTTCCTCGCAAAGTCCCTCGAACGCGCCTTCTCCCGACATGGGGCCTCCTTCATTCATGTTGGCCTATAGATAATCCAGTTGACAGTCGGCAGTCAAATTGTTAAATTCCATGCGCCGATAGCGGCTATCGATTTTTCAAATAGGGCGACGCATGAATCTGAAACAGTTGGAAATTTTCCTCGCCGTCGCGGACACCGGCAGTTTCTCCAAAGGGGCCGAGGCCTGCTTTCTCACCCACTCGACGGTGAGCCAGCAGGTCCTGGCCTTGGAGGACGAATTCGACCTCAGACTTTTCGACAGAACGGGGAAGGGGGCGCTCTTGACCGAGGGTGGAAAACTCCTCTTGGGACGGGCGCGCCGCATGCTCGGTTACGCTCGCGAGATCCCGATCGCCATCGGCAGATTCAAGGGGGTGGAGCATGCGCAGCTGAGGATTGCGGGGAGCAGCATTCCCGGCGAGTATCTGATACCGGCGGCGTTGCCGGCGCTGATCGGCAGATATCCTGGCCTTGCCGTCACCCTCACCCAGGGGGACAGCCGGGACGTCCAGCAGTGGCTTTTGTCGGAGCAGGTGGAGTACGGGGTGGTCGGAGGGCATTTCGCGGGAGAAGGGCTGGAGTTCGAGCCGCTTTGCCGGGACGAGATCGTGCTGGTTGCCCCGTCCGGCCATCGCTGGGCCACGGTCGGGTCGATTCCCGTTCAGGAGCTTTTGCGGGAGCCCTTCGTGGTGCGGGAGGCGGGCTCCGGCACCGGGCAGGCGACGGTTGCGGCCTTGCGCGAGGCGGGCATCGACACCGGGGCCGTTCGCGAAGCCGTGAGCCTCGGCAGCAACCATGCGGTGACGCGGGCGGTGATCGCCGGCGTCGGGGTATCCTTCGTTTCGGCGGTCTCGGTGGAGCTGGAGCTGGCTCACGGTTTGCTGGTGCGCGTGCCGGTGGACGGGGTTGCCATCACGCGCCAGTTCTACCTGGTCAAAAGAAAAGGGCGGGAGCTCTCCCCCGCAGCCAAGGCCTTTTCCGCCGTGATGACCGAGACCTACGGCGAGTAGCGCCGCAGCTCCAGCCCACCCCAAAAAATGCAGTTCCCTCCCCCCCCAAAAAAAAATAAAGTTTCCGTAGGTCGCGTTGAGGTACGAAACGCGACGTCGCCACGGTGCCACAGGGCCAATGTCGCGTTTCACGATGAAGCCGTTCAACGCGACCTACGGGTTGTGCGAGGTTGTCGGCTGATGTGGTGAATAGTCGCAACGGCGCCGCGATGGCAATGTCGTGTTACACGATGAAGCCGTTCAACTCGACCTACCGATGTACGAAGAGCGCCACCCCGGAGCCGTCACGGCGCGATCCATTCTTTCCCCCCTCCTCGATTCGCCACCCCGCGCGGTTCCCAATCCCTTTGCTTCTCTTGCCGAGTCGACCTCTTTGGGAGTATTTGCAAATGCGATGGACGCTATCGGTTTTAGTGGATATTATAATTTGACTTTCATTAGGTACGTTTGTTAGTGTGCCGGACCGAAACCGGCAAGTCTATGCGTATTTAATTGAAAAGGAGATTGGCAGGCATGAAAACACGATTTTTGAACCTTGCTTTATGGTTCGTTGGAGCATTTATGCTCGCCTCCTGTGGCGGCAATTCCAGCTCCACGACATCCGTCACTCCGGCCACCCAGGTGGCGCTCACCGTCGCCCCCAATGCAGCCCTGGCGGTCAGCGTCCCGGACCTGGTTTTGGGCGCGCCCAACCAGGTGGTCATCGACACCAGGAGCGCGGCCCTTTACGCCGCCGGGCACATCGCGGGCGCCATCAACATGCCCGCCACGGCGCTCGACACCAGCCCCACCTCGAACGCGCTGCTCACCCCCGACGCCGCCGCGGCGCTGCTCGGCACCACCTACGGCATCGCCGACACCAACAAGATCATCCTGTACGGCGCCAACGTGGACGCCGGCATGGGGCGGATCTTCTGGGCCTTGGAGTACCTGGGCGCCAAGGATGTGCATATCCTGGACGGCGGTTACGCCAAGTGGTTGACCACCGCCGACAGCAGCCTGAAAGTGACCGACGCTACCTCCATCCCGCTCAACGGCAAGACTCAGACCTTCACGGCCACGGTCGATGCCGGCCGGCTCGCCAGCAAGCAGGACGTGATCGCCGCCGCCACGGACCCAGGCTCCGTGATCGTCGATGCCCGACCCGCCAAGGATTACCAGGCCGGGCACATCCCCTCGGCCATTAACCTCCTTCCCGGCGATTTTCTGGAGAGGGACAAAACGCTCTTGTCCTACACCAAGCTCAAATGGTTGACGGATTTCACGGGGGCCGCGGCCAACAAGAAGATAATCGTCTACGATACGCCGGGCGGTTCCAGCGCCGGCGCCGGCCAGGAATACCAGATCCTTCGCCTGATGGGCTTCGATGTGCGCATTTACGCAGGCTCCTGGACGGAGTGGAACGCGGCCACCGGCTATCCCAATGCCGGTCTGCTGGTGGACAAGGGCGCCCTGGCCGCCCCCGCGCTGGTGATCGACGCCAGAAGCGCCGCCCAGTACGCGGCCGGCCACATTCCCGGCGCCATCAACGTCGTCCATAACGACTACTGGACGGCCGGCGCGGGGCTCAAACCCCTGGCGACCCTGGAAGGGCTGCTGGGAGCCGCCGGCATCAGCCGCAGCGCCACCATAGTCATTTACGACGACACCACCGCCTCGTGGGGCGCGGCCGGAAGGCTCTTCTGGATGCTGGAATATCTGGGGTGCGCCGACGTGCATATCCTCAACGGCGGCTGGGACAAATGGGCAGCCGATGCGAGCAACGTGAAATCGACGACCGCGACGACGCTCCCTGCCGCGACCTTCACCTCCTCGGTGCAGGCCGCCAGAAAGCTCACCGGTGCCCAGATCAAGGCCCAACTCGGCAGCGCCGGCTTCGCCGTCATCGACTCCCGCACCCACGAGGAATTCAACGGCTGGAAGTTTTGCGGCGAAACCAGGGGCGGGCATATCCCCGGCGCCTTCAACCTTCCCTATGGGGCTTTCTACAACGCCGACAAGACCACGCTCAGTTATCAATCCCTGAAGCAGATGTTCGAATCCCGCGGCATAACCACGGACAAGCAGGTCACCGCCTATTGCACGGCCGGCATCCGCAGCGGTTACGTCTATTTTCTGCTCCGCCTGATGGGGTATGCGAACGCCTCGAACTACGACGCGTCCATGTTCGAGTGGAGCGCCGCCGACGCCGCCGCTTATCCCGAGGAAAAGGCGGCTCACTACCAGGAACTGGTCAACGCGGATTGGGTGAAGTCGCTGATCGATTATTACGCGCCGGGGAGCAGCAGCGCCGCGCCGCTCGAATACACGGACGCCAACGGCATCCCCTACGACAAGGCGACCCACAAGTACCTCATCCTGGAAAGCTCCTGGGGGACCCCGTCCACGGTGTACAACACGGCCCATATCCCCGGCGCCGTGCACGCCGACACCGACCCTTGGGAAACCGCACCGCTCTACAACCTGAAGGACGACGCGACCCTGCAGGCCCACGCCGGGGCGTTGGGCATCACCGCCGACACCACGGTGGTCGTCTACAGCGACCAGCCGAACTTCGAGGCCCGGATTTGGTGGTTGCTCAAATACGTCGGCGTGAAAGACGTGCGGCTGATCGACGGAGGTTACGCCGCCTGGCCCAACGCCGGCTACGCGGGGGAAACCAAGAACAACCCGCCGACGCCGGCCGCCTTCAGCGGCACCATAAACTCGGCGATCAGGGCGACCACCGCCCAGGCGCTGGCGCACTATGCGGACAAACCCACGCCGATGATGGACGACCGCGGCTACCGGCTCTACTTGGGCCTTTACAGCGGCTATTCCTACACCAACATCGCCGGGCGCATACCGGGCGCGGTGCAGGCCTCGGTTCGCAAGACCGACGCCGACGGAACCTACGCCAGCTACACGGAGGTGAGGAGCTTCTACAACTCCCTGGGGATAACGGCCGACAGCGACGCCTGGTTCTACTGCGGCGACGGCTACGGCGCCTCCCAGGCCTTCCTCATGGGTTACCTCATGGGTTACGACAAGGTTCGCGTCTACACGGACGGCTGGAATACCTGGAGCTCCGTCATGTTGAACGGGGTGCAGACGCCGTCGGGACGGCCCGTGGCGAGCGGTCTTCCGTAAAGGATGTTTTCATGCGGGAGGGCTCCTCGCAAGGGAGCCCTCTTTTTTATCTTAAAACGAGAGGACGCCGGTGAAAATGCACATTGTTCCAAAGACGTTAGTCCTCTTCGCTGTCGCGGTTTACATCCTGTCGGCGAATTACTGCTTGGCGGGGGCATGGACTGAACCGAAAGGGGGCATGTACGAGAAAGTCTCCCTGATTTATCTCACGGAAAATAAATTCAACGATATAACCATAGCCAATTATCTCGAATACGGACTTACCGACAACTTAAGCCTCGTCAGTTCCATATTCTATAAATTTCTCTGGAATCAGTATAGTTCCACCGTATATGACAACAACAGCAACAACGGGGCGTACCTGACGACGGACACGACCACGAGGAGCAACGGCTTTGGAGACGTCGATCTCGGCTTGAAGCAGAAGTTGGCGGACGGCGACTTCGGCGTCGTTTCGCACAAGCTGATGGTGAAGATTCCCGGACTCTACGACAGAAACGATCCTTTGCCGCTGGGCAACGGGCGCTTCGAGGTGGATTACCGCGCTCTGTACGGGCTCTCGATGTGGAGATGGTTTCCCGGGTACATCAATTTCGAGTCCGGCTACCGTTTCAGGTTCGGAGGTTTTTCGGACCAGTTCCGTTACGGCGCCGAATTCGGCTCGGACCTGACCCAAAGGATTCAGGTGAAGCTGACCTTTGACGGGATCCTCAGCATGAGAAACGGCGACAACCGGGCGAACACGGGACTCAATCCGGTGGCTGCGAAGCTGACCTCGAAGAGCGTCGCAAGCTGCGGCGGCAACGGAGCGATTACGGGCCTCGACAGCACCACGAGCGACAATCGGAACCAGCAGTTCCTTAATTTGGTGCTGACCTATAAATTGACCGACAGATGGGGAGCGCAGCTTGGCTACAGCCCGACGCTGCGCACGGGCGACACCTCAGCGGCCACCTCGTATGCGGCGGGTCTCTACTATTTACTCAGGTAAACGCGCCGAACCGACTCGCCATAAAAGGAGAATAAAATGAAAAAAGTGCTTGTGCTGGCAACGCTGCTATGGACCATGACCGTTTTGGGATGCGCCGGCAATGGATTGAAGTTTTCCGCCTTCGGCCCCGGGGACGTCACCGATCTGAACGCCGCCGATTCGGTGGCCATGCTAAAGAACGGAAAGGACATCCTGATCCTCGACGTCCGTTCCGAGAAGGAAATGAAAAGCAAGCACGACTTTCTGATAGGGGCGACCATGATCCCCGAGCGCGAGTTGGCCGGGCGCCTGAGCGAGATCGCAGCCTACAAGGAGAAGAAGGTGTTGTTGGCTTGCCCGTGCGGCCTGCGCAGCCGGCGCGCCGCGGAACTGCTGGTGAGAAACGGTTTCGAGCACGTCTACAACATCGCGGCCCCGGGGATACCGGGCCTGGTCGACGTGCCGGGCGCGCCGGTCGAGCGCCGCTAGTAACCTGCGCGGCAGGTGCCGCCGCTGCCGGCTCGATGCACGACAAAAGGGCACGTTTCGCTTGACCGCGAAGCGCGCCCTTTTTGCGTCAGGCCGAGCCTGTTCGCCGGGCCGCCGACGCTGTCGGGAGCGGGACGACGGCGGAAGTGTATTGCTGAAAACGATAGCGTTGATCTGTTTAATCGATCTTTTCGGTTTGACTTTAATGAGTGAGTTTGTTAGCTTCCCCCGCAGGCAGGCCGACGCAGTGCAGTGCAGCACAGTTTTGCCGGTCCGCCGCGTCCGCCGGCGTTTCCATTGCGTCTTCGCCCCCCCCCCCGCACAGCGTTCCCCTTTGAGGAACTTATTCCGTTGGAAGGAGCAGTAAATCATGAAAAGAGCATCGATTTGGATGGGACTGGCCGTCCTTGCGCTGGGGGGCACCCTGCTGGCGGGTTGCGGCAGCAGCGTTGCGCAGAAGGTTCAACCTACGGCTGTCGCCGCCGCGACGTTCAAGAACAGCGCCCTGTTGGTCGGCACGGCAGATCTGGCGGCAAGCCTCGACAGCGCCAACCAGGTGATCGTCGACGTGAGAAGCAACTACGCCGCCGCCGGCCACATCAGGAATGCGGTTAGTTTGCCCTACGGCAATTTCAACGTTGCCGGGACCACCGACCTCAAATCCCCGGCGGAAATCGCCGCCATCTTGGGCGCAGCGGGGATCACCGCCACCACCAAGGTCGTGATTTACGGACAAAACAACAATCCGGACTTCAGCGCCGGGAGGGTGTTCTGGCTGATGGAGTCCGTGGGGGCGAAAGACGTGCACGTGCTGGACGGCGGCTACGACAAGTGGCTGAGCGACGGCAACCCCGCGGCGACCGCACTGCCGGCGGTGACGCCGGCCACCTTCGTGCCGGCCGTGGACAGCTCCAAATCCGCCACCAAGGCGACCGTGCTGGCCAACTACAACAACGGCAATTACGCCATCGTGGATTCGCGGGACGCGACGGACGCCACCGGCACCAAGACGGGAGCGAACCTACCTTACGACGCAAAGCACATCCCCAACGCCGTAAACGTCCTTACCGGCGATTTTGTGAACGCCGACAACACGGTCAAATCCTATGCCGACATCAAGGCGCTCCTGGAAAGCAAGGGGATCACCGCCGGCAAGACGGTGATTACCCATTGCTACGTCGGGTACCGCTCCGGGCAGGAGTATTTCTACTTCCGGCTCATGGGTTACGACGTCAGCAATTACGACGGCTCCTGGACCGAGTGGAACGCGGATCCGACGCTCCCCACGGCCAGTCGCATCAACGGCAACCTGCTGGAATCCGGGGACCTGCTGGCTGCCAATCTCGACAGCGCCAACCAGGTGATCATCGATGCGAGATCCGCTGCCGACTACGCGGCGAGCCATATCAAGAACGCGGTCAACCTGCCCCCCGGTTCTTTCGACAAGGGGGGGGCGGGGATCGACAGCACCGACCTCAAGAGTCCGGCGGATATCGCCGCCATGCTCGGGGCCGCCGGCATTTCCAACGGCACGCGCATCGTCGTTTACGCCAAAGACGTCGACGCCAACGCCGGCAGGGTGTTCTGGATGCTGGAGTATCTGGGCGCGAAAGACGTGCACGTGCTGGACGGCGGCTTCGACAAGTGGCTGAGCGACGGGCGGGCCACGGTAACCACTGCCACCGCGCCCACGGCCGCCACCTTCACCCCGGTCCCCGACGGCAGCAAACTGGCGACCAAAGCCGAGGTGCTGGCCCATTACGCGGACGCCTCGACGGCGGCCACCGCCACTTACGCGATCGTGGATTCCAGGGAAGCGGCCGACTACGCGACCAAGCACATCACCAACGCCAAGAACATCCTGACGACCGCCTTTTTGAACGCCGACAACACGGTCAAATCCTATGCGGATTTGAAGGCCGTCCTGGACGGCAACGGCATCGCGGCCGGCAAGACGGTGATAACCCACTGCTACGTGGGCTACCGTTCCGGACAGGAGTATCTCATCTTCAGGCTCATGGGGTTCAACGTCAGCAACTACGACGGTTCCTGGACCGAATGGAGCGCCGATGCAACCCTGCCGGCGGCAGCCTCCACGCCCTGACGCACGGCAGCCCGCTCGTACGCTCCGCTCAAACAAAGAGGGCGCCTTGACCGGCGCCCTCTTCACCATCCCGGGAGATGAACCAGATGAAAAAAATCGTGCACCTATCGCTGTGGGCGCTCTTCGTCGTCGGCGCCTCGGCATCCAGCTGCTTCGCCGGCGCCTGGACCGCCCCAAAGTCCGCCTTCTACGAGAAGCTCTCCTTCGACTACTATTACGCCCATCAAAACTTCGACCAATCCGGAACCCGCGGGGCGATGCCCAACAACGGGAAATTCTCCGATTACGATATCAGCAACTACTTCGAATACGGCCTGACCGACGACCTGACCGTGATCAACTCCCTCACCTACAAGTGGCTGAGAAACGAGGACGACACCGCCGTCTCCAAAGGGTACGGCCTGGGAGACGTGGACCTCGGAGTGCGCTACAAGCTTTTGGACAGCGAGAAGGCCGGCGTCGTTTCCACCCAGCTGCTGGTCAAGATCCCGGGCGCGTATGGCAAGAACGACCCGCTGCCGCTTGGCAACGGCCAGTTCGACACGGAGCTGAAGCTTTTGTACGGCCGCTCCCTGTATCCGTGGATCCCGGCTTACGGCAACCTGGAGATCGGTTACCGCTGGCGGGCCGAGGCCCCTTCCGACGAGATCCGCTATCTGGTCGAATTCGGCGTCGACGTCACCAAAAGCGTCTACGCCCGCGCCAAGCTGGATGGAACCCTGAGCGTCGACAACGGCACAAAAATGGACGGTAGCGGCAACCCCACGGCCACCAACAACTTCGACCTGGGGAAGCTGGATCTCGTGGTCGGCTATAAGATAACGCCGGCCCTGGGACTGGAAGCCGGCTGCCGGCCGGACGTCTACGGGCAAAATACGGCGGCCGGCGCCAACTATTCCCTGGCCTTGTACTACAAGACCCCCTGAGGCGGCCGCCGATGACCACTGGGCGCGGCATGAGCAGGGGGGCGTCGTGAACGGCGATTTCACCCGGACGGGGAAGCCCGCGGGGGGCGGGGTGGCGCTGATCATCCCGGCCCGAAACGAGGCGCTTTCCCTCCCCGCGGTCCTCTCCATGGTTCCCGATGCGGTGACGCGAATACTGGTGGTCGACAACGGCTCGACCGACGCCACCGCGGCGGTCGCGCGCGCCTTGGGCGCCGAGGTGGTCTTCGAGCCGGTTCCCGGTTACGGCAGGGCGTGCCTGGCGGGGATCGCCGCCCTGAGGGAGGCGCCGCCCGGCGTGGTCGCCTTTGCCGATGCCGACGGCAGCGACGGGGTGCAGAACCTGCCGGTCCTGCTGCGGCTCATCCGAGAGGAGGCGACCGACCTCGTTCTGGCACGCCGGGTCCCGGTCGGAGAGCGGGCGCTCACCCTGCAGCAGCGCTTCGGCAACCGGCTGGCCACCACCCTGATCCGGCTCATCTGGGGGCACTCCTACGGCGATCTCGGGCCGATGCGGGCTATTTCCTGGGGGGCGCTTGAGAAGCTGAACATGGTCGACCAAGACTTCGGCTGGACCGTGGAGATGCAGATCAAGGCGCTGAAGGCGGGGTTGGAGGTGAAGGAATGCCCTCTTCCTTATTACCCGCGGATCGCGGGGGTTTCGAAAATCAGCCGCACCCTGACCGGAGTGGCGCGGGCCGGGACCAAGATCCTTTGGGTGATCGGCAGGGAACTCTGGCAGGGAGGCGAGACGGAGGCAAATCTTCAGCCAAAACCTTTTGCCACGGAGAAAATCTGAGGAAATCCGAGAACTGCGAAAAGCGGGAGCGGTTAAATCGGCTTTTCCCCTCAGCTCAAGTCGCGCCCTCGCGGCGCGCCAGCTGGGCCAGCCCGAAGGAGGCGGCCGGGGCGAGAAAGACCAGCAGGGTCACCCAGCCGGATTCCTGCCACTGGCCAAGAATCGTATAGGGGATGAGCACGCGGTAGGCGAGGAATACGGACCAGCAGAGCGCGAGGCCGGCGGGCCCCGCCGAGAAGGGGAGAAAGGCCGCCAGGCAGAGCGCGTACCACGGCTGCAGGGTCGGCGTCAGCAGCAGGAAGGCCAGGGCCACCCGGTAGCAGTGCCCCGCCAGCAGGCGCCCGGCAGCCGCATCCTCGCCGGGCGCTCCGGCGCGAAGGGGCGCGAGTCCCCGCGCGAGCCGCCTGGTGGAGAGCGCGAGCGCGGCCAGGAATACGCCGCACAAAAGGAAGCGGGCGGCGGGGCCGGAGCCGGTGAGGGCGCGCAGGGCGTTGAAGGCGAAGCCGGCGAACTCCCAGTTCTTGGCGTAGAGTGCCAGGGTCTGCGCCAGCTGCGGCAGGGCTTTGGAAAAAGGGAGCAGCAGCAGCGCGCCCAGGCCCGCGAAACCCGCCAGAAACGAGCGCCGGCAGCCGGGCGGGACGAAGACGATCATGCCGGGGAAAAGCGCCAGGGGAAAGAGTTTCACCAGCGCCGCGAGGGCGAACAGGGCGCCGGCGGCGGCAAAGGGGAGCCGCTCCCCGGCAGCGCTCCTCCCCGAGATCCGCCCGTCGACGACGACGGCGATCGCCAGCAGCAGGAAGAGGATCCCCGCCCCGTCGACATGGCCGGAACCGGCGATTTCCAGCACCGAAAGCGGGCACCAGGCGTAGAGCGCCCCCCTCCATGCAGGGAGTCCCAGGCGCCGGAGCAGGCGCATCGTCACTAGGCAGAGCGTGAGATCGAGCAGCACCAGCAGCGACTTCATGCCGAGGACCCCGCCTCCCAGCGCGGCGCCGGCGGCGAAAACAAGCTGCGCCGCCGGGGGGTAGATGGTCACCAATTCGGGATGGTTGACCAGCGGCAGCAGGGCCCGTTGCGCGGCCGACGCCGCGGGGGCCGCAGCCGGCGACGCGGCGTAGGGGTTCGCCCCCCCGAGCGTTTGCAGCCCGTCCCAGAGGTAGCGGTAGATGTCGTCCGAGAGCTGCGGCGGGGTAAAAAGAAAAAAAAGCCTTGCGATCAGGGCGATGCCAAGGATCAATCCCGGTGCCCAGTCGAGTCGGCCCCTCTCTCCCAGATAGAGGGCGACGGCAAGGGCGCCCGAAACCAGGGCGCTCGCCCCGACCAGCACCGGAATGGCCAGCCGCAGGTTCGGCTGGCACGCATAACCGCCATAGGAGGCAACAACGATGCATGCGATGGTAAAGCTGGCCAGACCGGGGATTCCAAGGCGCTGGCGATATTTTGGGGTGGCGTTTGCCATGGTTCTCTCGTGGATCGGCGCAGCCAGCGGCGCCGACCTGGGGTTGATGGACGCGGCGGCTTTAAGCGGCGACGGCTCGGGGTGGATCGTGCTCGATGCCCGTCCCAGGGCAGAATGGGCGGCCGGGCACATCCCCGGAGCCCGCTCATTTTCGTGGGAGAACTATACACGAACCGACGACAAAGGTGTACAGTATCGGGTTTTCCCGCCTGCAGAGATGTCGGCCGCCCTGAGCGCCATGGGGCTGGATGAAAAGAGCCCGGTCCTGATCTACGGCGACGCGGACAAGAGTTGGGGGGGGGAAGGGTGGGACGCCTGGGTGCTCTCCTGGCTCGGGCACCAGGGACCGATCCGGATCTTGAACGGCGGCGTCCAGGCCTGGCAGGCGCGGAACCTCCCGCTCAGCAGGTCGGCCGAGCGTCCCGCCGTCAAGAAGCGCCCCTATCAGGCGCGCCTGAACGCGCAGCTCGACATCGCCACCGAAGAGCTTGAGCGCCGCAAGGGAGGCTATGCCGTGGTCGACGTCCGTTCGACGCTTGAGTGGTTTCAGGGGAAGATTCCCGGCGCGGTGCACATCCCGTGGGACGAGTTTTACACCGGCAAGGAGAGACGCCCGATCTCGGCGCAGCAGTTGAAAACGCTCCTCGCCAAGCACGGCGTCGATGCCGGCAAGCCGGTGGTCTACTACTGCCTGGGAGGGATCCGCTCGGGCTATGCGTGGCTGGTTCACGAGCTCTCGGGGCTTCCCGAGGCGCGCAACTACGAGGGAGGGATGGCCGCATGGCAAAAAAGAGCGACCCGCTAGTGCTACTTTGCCGCCAAGAAGCATTAACGACGGCGCTTCCGAGGGGGTGGAGGCGAGCCTCCCCGGCGAAAAGGCTCTTGGTCGGCGCCCTGCTTTGCTGTTTCCTGCCGGCGGTTGCCGCCCGGGCCGCGGGGCCGGTTGCCGGGCAGGGGGCGGAGCCGGCGAAACGGCCATCCCTGGGGAAGCTGCTGCTCCTTGCCAAAGATCCCGTCACCTGGAAGCCGATTGCCGGAGGGGCGGCCGGGACGCTCAGCTACCGGGAACAAAACGGCGAGTTCGTCTTCGCGGCGGGGGGGCTGGCGCCGTCGACCGGCTATGCGCTGGTGCGCTACGGCGATCTGCCGGACAAGGCCGATCTGCTGGCCGAGGGAAAGAGCGACCGGGAGGGCGCCTTGCGCCTGGCCGGCGTCTGGACACAATGGACCAAGAAGATCTGGCTGGTGTTGCGCGCCGACCTGGCGAGATCGGGGAACCAGGCAACGGCCACGGCCTGGCGCCCGGAGCGCTACCTTTTCGAGGAGAAGGAGCTGGGCATCCCCTGCGTCTGCGAGGAAGCCCCGTGAGGCCCCGCCACGGCTCCGCTCTCCGGCAACTCCTTGGTCCAAAAACTCCAGGCTCGATCGTCCCGCAGCCCCGCCCCGAGAACCGATGATCCATTCCCTGACGCACATCTGCGCCGTCATCCACTTTTCCGCGTTGGGTGCTCTCTCCCTATATGGAGCGCACCGGCTATGGCTCCTTGCCTGTTGGTGGCGCCAGCGCGCGACCCCGGGCACCCCGGACGCCTCGCGCCCCCTTGCCGAGGCGCTCCCCCTGGTGACCGTGCAACTCCCGTTGTTCAACGAGCGCTTCGTCGCCGAGCGCCTGCTGGACGCGGCGGCGGCGCTCGATTGGCCGCTTGAAAGGCTGGAGATACAGGTGCTGGACGATTCCACCGACGACACCAGCGAGCTGATTGCGCTGAAAGTGGCCAAGCTGCGGGCCGAAGGGGTCGACATCCGGCAACTGCGGCGCGGCAACCGCGACGGCTTCAAGGCCGGCGCGCTGGCGGAGGGGATGGCGCAGGCGCGCGGCGAGTTCCTGGCGATTTTCGACGCCGATTTCACCCCGGCCCCGGATTTCCTGCGCCGAAGCGTCCCTTCCTTCGCGGACCCGCGAGTCGGCATGGTGCAGTCGCGCTGGGCGTTTCGCAACGCCGAACATTCCCTTTTGACCGGCGTCCAGGCGCTCTTGCTCGGCCCGCATTTCAGCATCGAGCACCAGGTGCGTTTTCGGCGCGGGCTGTTCTTCAACTTCAACGGCACCGCCGGCGTCTGGCGGCGGCGGGCCATCGAGGCCGCGGGGGGGTGGCAGGCGGACACGGTGACCGAGGATCTCGATCTGAGCTACCGGGCGCAACTGGCCGGCTGGCGTTTCGTCTACCTCGACGGCAACGCCGTGCCGTCGGAACTCCCGGTGACGCTTGCCGCCTTCCGCAGCCAGCAGCAGCGCTGGGCCAAAGGGTCGGTGCAGACCGCGCGTAAGATCCTGCCGCGGCTTTTGCGGCGGGACCTGCCTTTGGCCGTCAAGTGCGAGGCGTTGTCGCACCTGCTTGCCAACCTCTGCTGGGTGCTCGGCACGGTCATCTTTCTCACGCTCTACCCGGCCATCGTTTCCCGGATCGGTGTCGGACCCTGGCAGATGTTGCGCCTCGATCTCCCCCTGTTTCTGGCGACCAGTTGCGCCATACTCTGCTATTTTTTCGCGCACCAGGCGGCCAACCGCGGCGCCGGCCGCTGGCGCTGTTTTCTGGCGCTCCCCATGATCTGCATCGGCCTTGGCCCCAGCGTCTCGCTGTCCGTCTTAAGCGGCATGTGGCGCCGGGGGGGATTCTTCGAGCGCACCCCGAAATTCGGCATCGCCGGCAAGGGCGCGCTCCCCAAAGAGGCCGCTTTGTACCGCCAGTCGGGAGTCCCCTACCTCGTCATGAACGGCATCCTTTTCTGCTACGCCTTGCTCCCCCTGCTCTTCGCCTATGGGCAGAGGACCTGGTACGCCCTGCCGCTTTTCGCCCTGGCGCCGTGCGGATTCCTGATGGTGATGGCGCAGGAAGCGCGCGAGCTGCGGGCTCGCTGACGCCTTGCCGTGAGTTAGCTTTTCCCGAAGCGCTCCACCATCTCCCCGGCCACGGCCAGCATCCCGATGCCGGTGGGGCAGACCGCGTCGCAGCGGCCGCAGAGAAAACAACTGATCTCTCCCCAGCGCGTGACGTCGGCGGCCAGCTTATGGTGGATGCGCCGCCGCGTGCGCAGCGCCTCGCTTCCCAGCGGGTTGTGCCCGCTCGCCTCGCGCATGAAGCCGGACAACTGGCAGGAGTCCCACATGCGGCCGCGCTCCACCTCTTGACCATAGCGCCAGTCCTGGACCCCGAAGCAGGTGCAGGTGGGGCAGGCGAGGTTGCAGCCGGTGCAGGCGATACAGCGGTCGCCGATCTCCGCCCAGAAGCTGTCCGGCACCAGATCCTCCCGAAGCAGGCGGGACGCTTCCCGGATAATGGTCCGATCCTCGTCGGGAAGCGCCGCCCCCTCTCGTTTTAGCCGCTGCAAAGCCTCGTCCGGCGCCGTGTCCGGAAGTCCCGAGCAAAGAGCCGCGCCGACCTCGCTGTACGGGACCACCAGCCAGCGATCGGCGTCCCGGACGAACTCAAGATCGCAGCCGCCGCCGGCCGGCGCGAGCAGCGCGCCCCCCGCGCCGCAATAACCGGAGACGGCGGCGATGACCGCCCCTTTCCTGAGACGGAAGTAGACGTCGTCGAGCATGCCGTCGGCGAAAAAACGGTCGATGAAGCGCAGGCAATCGAGGTCGCGGGGGGTGAAGCCCGCCACGAACAGCGGCTTGGGCGGCGCGGGCGGCAGTAGCACCCCCTCCGGGCCGGCGCTGAAGAGCGGGCCCGAGTGGGGAAAGAAGGCCGAGGTCGGCTTCGCCGGGAGCGCCCCGCCGGCCAGCGCCAGGGGCGCGCTCCCCGGAGTTCCCAGCGCCCGGCTGCCGTCGGCGAGGAGCACCGGGAGCCGCACCAGGTAACGCGTTTCCAGTGCGGCGAAAAACTCGTCCTCTCCCTCAAGGGCAAGTACCCTCATGACGCCCTCCCGATCTTGACCGCGCAGACCTTGAATTCCGGAATCGAGCTTTCCGGGTCGAGCGCGTTGTTGGTGAGGGCGTTGGCGGCCCCCTCGGCGAAGTGGAAGGGGATGAAAAGCACGCCGGGCACCACCATCTCGGTGACCCGGGCCCGCACCGTAATCTGGCCGCGGCGGCTGGCGACCGACACCGGCTCGCCGTCGCGCACCCCCAGAGCGGCGGCGTCCTGCGGATTCAGTTCCACGAAAGCGGTGGCCTCCTCCCGGTCAAGAAGATGGCTTCGGCGCGTCATGGTGCCGGTATGCCAATGGAAATAGGTCCGGCCGGTGGTGAGGACGAAGGGGAATTCGGCGTCGGGGCTCTCGGCCGAGGGGCGGTAGGCGACCGGGACGAAACGGCCCGGGCCGCGGGTGAAGCGCTCCAGGTGGAGCACCGGCGTACCTGGGTGGCTCCGGTCGGGGCAGGGCCACTGCAGCCCGTGCGGGTCGAGCCGGTCGTAGGCGATGCCGCCGTAACTGGGGGTGAGGCTTGCGATCTCGTCCATGACCTCCGCCGGACCCGGGTAGCGCATGCCGGGATAGCCGGCTTGCTCCGCCAGCGCGCAGATGATTTCCCAGTCGGCGCGCGCCTCGCCCGGCGGCTCGACCGCCTTGCGCACCCGCTGCACCCGCCGCTCGGTGTTGGTGAAGGTGCCGTCCTTCTCGGCGTAGCAGGCGGCGGGAAGCACCACGTCGGCCAGCGCCGCGGTCTCGGTGAGGAAGATGTCCTGCACCGCCAGGAACTCCAGGTTCTCCAGGGCGTGCCGGGCGTGGGCCTGGTCCGGGTCGGAGAGCATCGGGTTCTCCCCCATGACGAACATCCCCTTAAGACTTTCCGCGGCCGCGGCGTCCATGGCGCGGGTGAGCGGCAGTCCGGGGCTTTCCGGCAGCTCCGCCACCCCCCAGGCGGCGGCGAACTTCCCGCGCAGCGCCGGGTCGGCCACCCGCTGGTAGCCGCTGAAAACGTCCGGCAGCGCTCCCATGTCGCACCCACCCTGGACGTTGTTCTGGCCGCGCAGCGGGTTGACGCCGGCGCCGGGCCGCCCCAGGTTGCCGGTGAGCATGGCCAGCGCCGCGCAGCAGCGGACGTTGTCGACCCCGTGGCTGTGCTGGGTGATCCCCATGGAATAGACGATCATGGCGGGCTTGACGCCGGCGAAGAGACGGGCGGCGGCCACGATGTCGGCGGCCTCAAGGCCGGTGACGGCCGCGGCGCGCTCCGGCGTCCACGGCGCCACCGCCGCCGCCAGTTCGGGGAAGTTCTCGGTTCTTTGCTCGATAAAGGCCCGATCTTCCAGCCCCTCGGCGATGATCACCTGCATCATGGCGCTCAAGAGCGCTACGTCCGAGCCGTTTTTGTGGCGCAGGTGCAGGTCCGCGTGGCGGGAGAGGCGGATGCGGCGGTTGTCGGCGACGATCAGCCGCGTGCCGCGCCTGGCCGCGGCCAGGATGCGGCTGCCGATCAGCGGGTGCTGTTCGGTGGTGTTGGAGCCGATCACCAGAATCAAGCCGGCGCGGTCGACGCAGTCGATGGAGTTGCTCATCGCCCCGGAGCCGAAGGCCTCGCCCAGCCCGAAAACGGTGGAGGAATGGCAAAGCCTGGCGCAGTGGTCGACGTTGTTGGTGCCGAAGGCCGCGCGGGCCAGCTTCATCAGCAGGTAGTTCTCCTCGTTGGTCGCCTTGGCCGAAGAGGCGAACATGACCGCGTCGGCGCCGTGGCGCCGCTGGACCTCCTTGAGCCGCTCGACCACCGTCGCCAGGGCCTCGTCCCAGCTTGCCGGCACCAGTTCGCCCCCCCGGCGCATGAGCGGGGTGGTGAGGCGGTCCGGGTGGTGGACGAAGGCGAAGGCGTTCCACCCCTTGACGCAGAGGCTGCCGCGGCTCACCGGATGGGTGGAGCTCGGTTCCACGCCGATCAGCCTGCCGCCGTCGCTGACCAGGTAGAACATGCAGCCGGTGCCGCAGTAGGGGCAGACCGTCAAGGTCCTCTTCATAGCGCCCCCCGCAGATGTTCGATCTCGTTCAGCCAGAAAACCGGGCCGTCCTGGCAGCAGTACAGGTGCTCGATGGTGCAATGGCCGCACTTCCCCACGCCGCAGCGCATGTGCCGCTCCAGGGAGACCACGATCCGCTCCGGCCCCAGACCCTTTTTGCGCAGCTCTTCGATCACGAAGCGGTACATCACCGGAGGCCCGACGATGGCGGCGACCGTCCGCCGCGGCTCGATCTTCAGCGGCGGTATCAGCGAGGTGAGCAGCCCCACCTTGCCGTCGTAGCAGTCGCTGTCGGCGGCCTGGTCCACGGTCCTGCTGCAGGCGAAACTGGTGGAGGATTCCCAATCGGCGAGGTCTTCCTTGAAGAGGGTGTCGGCGACGCTCTTAGCGCCGTAGAGTATGGTGATCTCACCGAACTCCTCCCGGCGGTCCTCGCAGTACTGGATCAGCGAGCGCATCGGCGCCAGGCCGCAGCCCCCCGAGATCAGCAGCAGGTCCCGGGCGGCCAGCCGCGTCAGGTCGAAGGGACGGCCGAAGGGGCCGCGGATGCCGATGCGGTCGCCGGCGACAAGTTTGTGCATGGCGGCGGTAAGAGAGCCGACCTGGCGCACCCCCAGCTCGAAGACGCCGTCGTTGCGCGTCGGCGACGAGGCCACCGAGATCGGCGCCTCACCGCTTCCCAGGAGCGAAACCTGGACGAACTGTCCGGGGAGCTGCCCGAGCGGCGCGCCGCTTGCCAGCCGGAGGCGAAAGAGCTTCTCGTTGGGGGTGAGCCGGCTCACCGCGAGGACCTCGCACTCCATCGGCAGGTAAAGCGAGGCGCCGGCCTCCGGGGCTTGTTGTTGCTGGCATTCCATAAGGGGATTCCTGTCAGGCAGATGTTGCATCTCTGATCGCGCCCCCTTTCCGGGGGGTGCCGCCAGCCGGGAAGAGCCGGCGATCCGAGTCCTATCATTACTCCAAATCGCGTTCTGTTTCAAGTCTCCAACCGGCCCCTGGATTTGCTCTGTCTTTCTGGGCGCAGATTGGTTAAAGTAGTGCCGACTCAAAAACCGATAAGCCACGGAGAAAATCTGGGCATGATGCAGCCGATTGCAGAGATCTTGTGCCGGGAAGCGCGCGGGGTAGTGAGCCTCACCGGCGCCGGCGGGAAAACGAGCCTGATGTTTCACCTGGCGCGGCTCTTGGAGCGGAGCGGGAAAACGGTGCTGACCACCACCACCACCAAAATCTTCCCCCCGAAAGCCGAGCAGTCGGCAACAGTGCTGATCGCACCCGACCCGGCAGAGCTGCTGCGGCAGGCGGCGTCCTGCCGCAAGGCCTCTCGCCACCTCACCGCCGCGGCGGCGCTCCAGAGCGACACCGGCAAGCTGATCGGCTTTCCCGTCGAGGTGATCGCAACCTTCGCGGCGTCCGGCCTTTTCGACTGGATACTGGTGGAGGCCGACGGCTCGGCCCGCCGGCCGCTCAAGGCTCCCGCCAGCCACGAACCGGTGATCCCGCCAAACAGCAGCGTGCTGGTTGCCGTGGCCGGCCTGGAGGTGCTCGGCCGGCCCCTGTCCGAGGAGCTGGTCTTTCGCTCGGAGCTGGCCGGCCCGCTCATGGGGCTGAAAATCGGGGACACCATCAGCGAGGCGGCCTTGGCGCGTCTCCTGGCCCACCCGCTCGGCGCCTTTAAGGGCGCCCCGGCCGCCGCGCGCCGCTTTATCTTTCTCAACAAGGCCGACGACGTCGAGCGGCGGGCGAGCGCTGCCGAAATCGCCGCCCAACTGCTGCGCCTCGCCCCTTCCGTCGCCGAGTCCCTGATCGTCGGCCAGGCTTCGCAGGAGATCCGCGTGCACGCCGTCTATGCGCTGGAGGCGCAGCCATGACCTACTCGCCACGCGTCACCGGCATCATCCTGGCGGCGGGGGAGGGGAGCCGCATGGGGAAGACCAAGCAACTGCTCCCTTTTCGCGGCAAGACCATCCTGGAATGCACGGTGGAGAGCGCCCTCGCCTCCTCGCTTGGGCAGGTGATAGTGGTGCTCGGCCACCGGGCCGATCTGCTCAAGCCCCTGCTGGAGCCAACCGCGGTCCGGATCGTGATCAACCCGCGCTACCGGGAGGGGCAGAGCAGTTCCCTCAAGGCCGGCCTGGCCGCCGTATCCGACGACGCCGACGCGGTGCTCTTTTTGCTCGGCGACCAGCCGCTGGTCACCCCGGCGCTCATCGACCGCATCCTTGCCGCCTACCGCTCTTCCGAAAGCCCCATTGTGATGCCGGTCCATGACGGCAGGCGCGGCAATCCGGTGCTCTTCAGCCGGGAGACCTTTGCCGGCATCCAGGCGCTGAGCGACGATTGCGGGGCGAGGCCGCTGTTTCAGGAGTATGCGGCGCGCCTGTTGACCGTGGCCGTCGACGACCCTGCCATTCATTTCGACGTCGACACCGAGGAGGACTACCGGCGGCTGCTGCAATGGCCAAGGGGTGATGATCGGGACTAAGGGAGCTAAAGCGGGAATCTTTCTTGCCGAGGCTCCCCCTCCCCTTGCGGGAGGAGGCTGGGGGTGATCGAGCCGGCCTTGCAGGTCGGCTCGATCCTTATAGGGTCAGATCGCGATCCTGAACTCGGCTCCGCCGTCGACATTGCGCACCGAAAGCACCCCGCCCATGTTCTTCTCGACGATGGTTTTCGACATGAATAACCCGACTCCGGTGCCCACTTGCGGCCCTTTGGTGGTGAAATACGGGTCGAAAACCTTATCGATGATCTCATCAGGGATGCCGCCGGCATTGTCGGCAATGGTGACCACCGACCGGCCGTTTTCCGTACTGAGGGTGATGACCACCTTGGGCACGGCGATTTCCCGCTCCGCCATGGCGTCGCGGGCGTTGATCAAGATATTGAGCAGCACCTGGGAAAATTCGTTCGGGTAGCCGTTGATGACCGGGTCTTCTTTGGCCTCGAACTGGATCGCCGCCTGCATTCCCTGAAAGCTCCCTTCCATGATCGACAAGGTTTTGGCGACTTCGTCGCGCACCTGGAAGCAGGTCTTCTCCTTGTCGGGCTTGAAAAAGTTGCGGAAATCGTCGATGGTGCGCGACATGTGCTTGATGACGTCCATCGCCTTCCTGGCGTTGTCCTCCAAAAATTCCTGATTCACCTCGCCGAACTCGTAGAACAAGGCCGGCTGCTGGACTATCAGCCCCAAGGCGTTCAGCGGCTGCCGCCATTGGTGGGCGATGTTGCCGATCATTTCGCCCAAGGCGGCCTGGCGGCTTTGCTGGATGAGCAGTTGTTCCTTGTGGCGCAGCTCCTCCATGGCCTCTATGCGCTGTGCCGTTTCCTTGCGCAGCTCCTCGATGGACAGCGACAGCAGCGCTTCCGCCTCGTCCCGCTCCAGCGCCCGGCGTTGCAGCAGTTGTGAGGCTTGCACCAGGGCCTGGCCGACTTCGGCAGTTTCCTTGACCGATTTGCCGCCGATCGAGGTCACGAACTCGCCGCGGCCGATGGCCAGGGCCGGGTCCACCAGGGATTGTATGTCCTTTGCAACGCTGCGGGCAATGCGCATGGCCAGCAAAACGCCGAACAAGGAGATGGTGGTCGCGCCCATGACCGCCCACGCCACCCATTTATAGATGTCGGCCATCAGGGCGGCTTTAGGAACCGCGAAGGCCACGGTCCAACCCGACAGGCGCGACTTGCAAAAAGCTGCCAGCACCGGCACCCCGGTGATGCTTTTCACGTCCGAAGTCCCCTCGTTCGCCCCCGACGTAGCCTGCAGGAAAGTGGCGTTGGCCCGCTTCCCCACGTGTTTGTCGGGATCGGCGGTGCGGGCGGCTATGATCCCCTCGCGATCCAGCACCGAGTAGTACGCCCCGTCGGGCAGTTTATTGCTCGGCAACATGGTCGTGATGCGGTCGGAGGGGAAGGTCATGCTCAGGTCGTAGGCCACCGTTCCATTGCGGAAAACGGGAACGTCTATGCCGATCAGCGCTCGTTTGGTGACGGCGCCGAAAAAGAGATCGCTGACCGTCGGCTTGCCCGTCCGGAACACGGTTTGCAGCGCCTGGAGACCGTTACGCTTGGGTAGAGGGGCGCCATAGGGACGGAAAGAGTTGACCAACTGTTGCCCGGTCGCGTCGGCGACAATGATGTCCGCTCCCGGATAGGACTGCAGCAGCTCCGAGATTTGGCGATGCACGTTTTCAAAGTCGCCGCTCTTGAAGGAAGGGGAGGTGGCCAGCGCCAGCAGGGCCGCCTGGACGCTGGATAATTCACGATCGACTGCCATGGCCGTTATCTGGGCGGTCTGCAGCATGCCGCTGTTTAGCTGCGTCAGCTTTGACGAGTAGGCGTGAGAGACCAGCAGCGCGGCTATCACCCAGACCGGCAGTACGCAGGCAGCTACCAGGCAGGTCAGTTGCAGGCGGATGGTGGTGTTTTTTTTGGTAAACATGCCGATTGCCTTTGCCTTCCAGTGAGCCGTGGGTTCAGCCGGATTCCCGAATGCCGTCGGAGATGGTTCTTGCCCGCAAGTATCCGGTTTATGGATTTGACGCTGAATATTTAGTGTCAGCAACCATATATGAGCGCCTGTCGAATGTCAATGAGCGCAACTCCGCCGCATCGCTGACGCATGATAGCGCTAGCCAAGGTCCGCACGCTCCAGCCTATGGGTTGTTGCGCTCTAGGTTGATGACAGTTTCGCCAACACCCGAGACTTAACGCTTCATGAAGCCCTTTGCCACCTATCCCGCGGCATT
>CAIYDQ010000118.1 GCA_903925075.1 uncultured Geobacter sp. | reverse complement strand
GTCACCACCACGTTCACCAGGGTAAGCGGCAGGAACACCTTCCATCCCAGGCGCATCAGCTGGTCGTAGCGGTAACGCGGGTAGGTGGCCCTGATCCACATGCAGCAGAAGATCAGGAAGTAGACCTTGGCGACGAACCAGCACCAGCCGGGGAGGATCGCCGGGCCGTGCCAGCCGCCCAGGAACAGGGTGGTGGTGACGGCGCAGACGGTGATCATGTTGGCGTATTCAGCCATGAAGAACATGGCGTATTTCATGGAGGAGTACTCGGTGATGAAACCGGACACCAGCTCCGTCTCCGCTTCCGGAAGGTCGAACGGGGTACGGTTGATCTCGGCCAGCGAGCAGATGAAGAAGATCACGAAGGCGAGCGGCTGCTTGAAGACGTACCAGGCGCCGTCGGCCTGGTCGGCGACGATCTTGTGCAGCGAGAGCGACTCGGAGAGCATGAACACCGCGATCAGCGCCAGACCCGCCGCCAACTCGTAGGAGATCATCTGCGCCGCGGAGCGCAGCCCCCCGAGGAGCGAGTACTTGGAGTTGGAGGCCCAGCCGGCGAGCACCACCCCGTAGACGCCCAGAGAGGCCATGGCCAGGATGTAGAGCACGCCGATGTTGACGTCGAACATCTGTCCGGTCTGGTCGTAGTAGCCGGCGATCTGCAGCGGCACCTGGTAGCCCATGACGGTCACCTTGTCGCCGAAGGGGATGACGGCGAAGGAGATGAAAGCCGGAATCAGCGCCACCAGCGGGGCTATCAGGAAGGCGAACTTGCTGGCCTGGGAGGGGACGATCTCCTCCTTGAAGAACAGCTTGACGCCGTCGGCGATCGGCTGCAGGAGGCCGTGCCAACCTGTCCTCATGGGGCCAAGCCGCACCTGCATGTGGCCGATGATCTTTCTCTCCGCGTAGGTGGCGTAGGCCACGGTAAGGAGCACAAAGACAAAGGCTACGAGCACCTTGGCAACCATGGCTATGTAGTACGCGACCGGCAGTCCTAAGATTAGCGTATCCATCTGATAGTCTTCCCCTCTTTTGTGAATTTGATGACCGTTATTTCTTGCCTACCGTGACCCAGGTGACTGCGGAGCCGTCGGTGATGGTGTTGATCGAGCCTTCGCCGAAGTGGTAGGGAGCGAACACCACCCCTTGCGGCACGCGCTTGCCGACCTTGGCGGCGAGGCTTACGCTTCCGGCCCCCGAGGTAACCGTCACCAGGTCCCCCTCGGCGATCTTCAGCAGGGCGGCGTCGGCCACGCAAAGCTCGGCGTAGCCGTCCGGGCAGACGTACATGGGACCCTCGCCGAAGCGCGACATGGTGCCGTTGTGGTAGAGCGCGGAGCCGGTAACCAGCGCCAGCTTGCCGGCGAAGGTGGGCTGCGCCTCGCCCGCGACCGGGACCAGCTTGGCGGCGATCGCGACCGGCAACACCGCGCCCTCGTCGCCGAGGCCTGCCTGGGTCAGCCCCTGATAAGCGGGGACGGACGCGGCGATCTCCGCGAAAACCGCGCCCTGGTTGGCGAAGCTTCCGCCGCCCAGCGCGGAGTTGATGGCGTTCAAAATCTCGAAGTCGCTCTTGGCCAGCGCCAGCGGCTTGATCGCCTGGCGCACCATCTGCACGCGACGGCCCAGGCTGGTGAAGGTGCCGGACTTCTCGGCGAAGGAGCAGGCGGGGAGTACCACGTCGGCCAGTTGCGCCGTCTCGGTCAGGAACAGGTCCGAGACCACCATGAACTCGACCTGGTCGAGAGCCTTCTCGACCTTGGCGCGGTTCGGGTAGGAGACCACCGGGTTCTCGCCGGCGACGAAGAGCGTCTTCACGTTGCCAAGCGCGCAGGCCTCGATGATCGCTTGAGCGGAAAGACCTGTCGATTTCGGGTAGATGCCGAGGTCGACTGCGCCCTGGCTGTTGTTCTTCTCGCCCATGATCAGCAGACCGCACCCCTCTTTGCCGATCTTGCCGGTGAGGATGGCCAGGTTGGCGGCGGCGGAGGCGAGAGCGGAACCGTGTCCGGGATAGCCAAGGCCGATGGGGAGGATAATCAGAGCCTTTTCGGCGGAGGCGAAATCCTTGGCGAGCGCGGTGATCTCCGCGGCGCTCAACCCGCAGACGGCGGCGGCCTTCTCGGGGGTGGCGTCGGTGAGGGCCTTCTTCAACTCGGCCAGTCCGGCGGCGTCTTCGACGGCCAGCCCCTGATCGATCACCGAGCGGCAGAGCGCGTTGAAGAGTGCCGTCTCGGCGCCGGGGGTGTGCACCAGGGTCTTGGCGCCGGGGAGCCGGGAGAGCTTCCCTTTCTTGTCGGAGACGATCCTGAGATCGATCCCTTTTCTCTTCACGCCCAGATTGATCTCGAAGCCGATTACCGGATGGGTCTCGTAGGCGTCGGTCTTCACCACCAGGAGCAGGTTGGCCTTCTGGACGTCGGCGATCACGGAGGGCGAGGCGGCGACGCCGAAGCTGGCCTTGGCGCCGACCGTCAGGGCCTCGTGGGCAAAGCCCGCCGAGTGGTCGATGTTGTCGGTGCCGACCGTGCCGCGGAAGAGCTTCTCGAACAGGAACAGCTCCTCGTTGGTGAGCCTGGCGGTGGCCAGTGCCGCGACCGACGCGGGGTCGCTCTTGCCGGCCCGAAGCCTGGAGGTAACCATCTCCAGCGCCTCTTCCCAGCTGGCCGGCTGCAGTTTGCCGTTCTTCCTGATCAGCGGCGAGGTGAGGCGCTTGTCGGAGTTGATGAACTGGTAGCCGAAGCGGCCGCGCGTGCAGAGCTGGCCGTTGTGGAAACCCTGGTTCTCGTCGTAGATGGTGGTCAGCACCTTGCCGTCCTTGCTTCCCAGGGTGAGCTGGCAGCCGGTGCCGCAGTAGGAGCAGACGCTCTTGGTCTTAGTGAGCGCCCACCAGCGCGCCTTGAACTTGAAGGGGCGGGAGTTGAGCGCGCCCACCGGGCAGACCGAGACGCAGGAACCGCAGAACTCGCAGTTCAGGGGGCCGTCGAACTCGGTCCCCATCTTGGCCTCGATGCCGCGGTTGATGAAGGTGTAGGCGCCGAAGGCTACGATCTCGTCGCAGATCCTCGCGCACTTGCCGCAGTGGATGCAGCGGTTCATGTCGCGCTCGATCAGCGGGTTGTCGTAGTCGATGGCGTGGTTGAACTTCTCGTCGGTGAAGCGGTTGCTGTTCACCTTGTATTCGTAGGTCAGGTTCTGCAGGTCGCAGTCGCCGGCCGCGTCGCAAACCGGGCAGTCGATCGGGTGCTTGAGGAGCAGGAGCTCCAGCACCAGCTTTCTGGCCTTGACGATCTCGTCGGTCATGGTCTTGACGATCATGCCTTCGGTGGCCGGCGTGGTGCAGGAGGGAATCAGCCTTCCCTTCATCTGCTCGACTTCGACCAGGCACATGCGGCAGCCGCCGAAGGGGTGCAGCTTCTTGTCGTGGCAAAGGATCGGTATCTTAACGCCGCACGCCTTGGCGGCGTCGTAAATGGTGGCGTCCCGCGGAACCGTAACCTGTTTGTCGTCTATAGTAAGATTTACCATCGCGCCCTCTGTTCTCCCTCGCGTGTGTACGAAAGCTCGTGTCTACTCAATGGCCATGAAGCGGCAGGCGTCGTAGCAGGACTTGCACTTGGTGCACTTCTCCTGAATCAGCTCGGCCACCTGGCCCTTCTCCCAGACGATGGCGTTGGACGGGCAGGCCCTCAGACAGGCGCCGCACTTCACGCACTTGGACTCCACCACCTTCCAGAGCAAGAGCTCCTTGCAGGAGTTGGAGGGGCAGCGCTTGTCGACGATGTGCGCCTCGTACTCGTGGCGGAAATATTTGACCGTGGAAAGGATCGGGTTGGGCGCCGTCTGCCCCAGGCCGCAGAGCGAGGCTTTCTTGATGGTGGCCCCCATCTCCAAAAGGGTGTCGATGTCGGCCATCTCGCCGCGCCCCTCGGTGATCCGCTCCAAGATGTCCAGCATCGCCTTCAGGCCGATGCGGCAGGGGACGCACTTGCCGCAGGACTCCATCTTGGTGAAGGTCAGGAAGAAGCGGGCCACGTCCACCATGCAGGTGGTCTCGTCCATGACCACCAGGCCGCCGGAGCCCATCATGGCGCCGGCCTTGATCAGCGAGTCGTAGTCGACCGGGGTGTCGAGCACCTCGGAGGGGATGCAGCCGCCGGAGGGGCCGCCCGCCTGCACCGCCTTGAACTTGCGGTTGTTGGCAATGCCGCCGCAGACCTTGTAGATAACGTCCCTGACGCTCATGCCGGCCGGCACTTCCACGAGGCCCGTGTGCTTCACCTTGCCGGTGACCGCGAAGATCTTGGTCCCCTTGGTGGTGTCGGTCCCGAGAGAGGCGTACCAGGCGGAACCCTTGTTGATGATGTGGCGCACGTTGGCGAAGGTTTCCACGTTGTTGATGTTGGTCGGGAAGCCCCACAGACCCTTGACCGCCGGGAAAGGCGGGCGGGGACGGGGCATGCCGCGCTCCCCCTCGATGGAGGCCATCAGGGCGGTTTCCTCGCCGCAGACGAAGGCGCCGGCGCCCTTCTTGATCCTCATGTCGAAGTCGAAGCCCCACCCCTGGATGTTCTTCCCGAGGTACCCCTGCTGGTAGCAGACGTCCAGCGCCTTCTGCAGACGCTCGATGGCCAGCGGGTATTCGGCGCGCACGTAGACGTAGCCGTCGTTGGCGCCGATGGCGTAGGCGGCGATCATCATCCCCTCGATCACGCAGTAGGGGTCCCCCTCCAGGATGGAGCGGTCCATGAACGCGCCCGGGTCGCCCTCGTCGGCGTTGCAGATCAGGTACTTGTGGTGGCCGGGGGAAGCGGCGCAGAAGGACCACTTCATGCCGGTGGGGAAGCCCCCGCCGCCGCGACCGCGCAGCCCCGACTTCTTCACCTCTTCGGTGACCTCGGCGGGCTTCATGGTGGTGACGCACTTCTCGATCGCCTTGAAGCCGTCCTCTTCCATGTAGGCTTCGATCTTTTCCGGGTCGATCTGGCCGCAGCCGGTCATGACCACGCGCATCTGCTGGTCGACGAAGGTGTTGTAGTACTCCTTCGCCTTCTTCTTGAGAATCGGCTCCTGCCTGACGATGTGCTCGTCCAGGATGGCGGCCACGTCGCCGGGCTGCACGAAGTCGTAGGTGATCCGACCCAGTTCCGGGGTGATGATATCCACCAGCACGTCGTTGGCGCACAGGCCCCGGCAGCCGGTCTTGACCACGTCGCAGCGCTTGCCGATGGTGGCGACGATCCCTTTTTCCTCTATCAGCCGGGTGAACTCGGCTTCAACCTGCTTGGCGCCGGCCGAGATGCCGCCGGTCCCCTGACAGATGAGAATCTTTACTGCTGCATTTTCGCTCATGACAGATGGTCCTCTGCTGGGAAATTGATGGTTCGACTCACATCGGCCTCTGGTTGTAGGTCTCCACGATCTCGTCCACCTTCTGGACCGTCATCTTGCCGAAGGTGTCGTCGTTGACCATGGCCAGAGGGGCCATGCCGCAGGCGCCCAGGCAGGCCACCTTTTCGAAGGTGTAGCGCAGATCGGCCGAGGTCTCCGCGTGCCCGATGCCGAGCCTGCCGAAGAAGGTGTCCACGATGCGCTCGGCCCCCTGTACGTGGCAGGCGGTGCCGACGCAGACCCTGATGATGTAGCGGCCGCGCGGCTTCATGTGGAACTGCGAGTAGAAGGTCAGAACCCCGTAGATCTGGCTCGGGTACACGTTCAGCCGCTCGGCCACCAGGTCGATGGTCGGCCTGGGGACGAAGCCGTAGCTGTCCTGGATACCCTGCAGCACCGGCATCAGGTTGCCCGGCAGCGTCAGGTATTTGTCGATTATGTGGTTGGCTTCCGAAAGATCGATCTCTTCGGCCGGAATCTCTTCGGCAGGAGCGCTAGACATGTACCCCATCTCCTTTTTCGTTGACTTGTTACCGGTCTATTTCGCCAAGAACGATGTCGAGCGTGCCGATGATCGCCACCAGGTCGGCCAGCATCGAGCCCTTGGCCATTTTCTCGATGGCTCCGAGGTTCACGAATGACGGCGGACGGATCCTCATCCGGTACGGCTTGGTGCCGCCGTCGGAGACGATGTAGTAACCGAGCTCGCCCTTGGGCGCCTCGATCCCCTGATACACCTCGCCTTCCGGCACCGGGAACCCTTCCGAGGCGATCTTGAAGTGGTGGATCAGCCCTTCGATGGAGTTGTAGACGCTCTCCTTGGGGGGATAGCAGACCTGGGGGGCGTCGGCCAGGATCGGACCGGGCTTCAGTCTTTTCATGGCCTGGTCGATGATCTTGATGGATTGGCGCATCTCCACCAGGCGCACCTTGTAGCGGTCGTAGGTGTCGCAGTTCACGCCCACCGGCACTTCGAACTGATAGTTCTCGTAGCCGGAGTAGGGGTTGTCGCGCCTCAGGTCCCAGTCGACGCCGGAGCCCCGCAGGGCCGGGCCGGTGATGCCGTAGTCGATGGCGTCCTCGGCGGAGATCACGCCGTTGCCGATGGTCCTTTGCATCCAGATGGTGTTCTTGGTGAGGAGCCCTTCGTAGGTGTCGATGTGGCCCGGGAAGGTGTCCACGATCTCCTGGACATCCTTCTCGAAGCCGGCCGGCAGCTCGCGGGAAAGACCGCCGATCCGGTAGTAGTTGGAGGTCATCCTGGCGCCGGACATCTTCTCGTAGAGGTCCATCACCTTCTCGCGCTCGCGGAAGGCGTAGATGAACACGGTCATGGCGCCGATGTCGAGCGCGTGGCAGGCGATCCAGACCAGGTGGCTCTTCAGACGGGTCAGCTCGTTCATGATCACGCGCACCGTCTGCGCCCGCTCCGGGATCTCCAGGTCGAGCAGCTTCTCCACGGCCAGCACGTAGCCCAGGTTGTTGCTCATCGGCGCCAGGTAGTCGAGGCGGTCGGTGAGCGGCAGGGTCTGGTGGTAGGTGCGGTGCTCGGAGAGCTTCTCCACGCCTCTGTGCAAAAAGCCGATGTGGGGGGTGATCTTCTGTATCACCTCGCCGTCCAGCTCGACTACGAGCCGCAAAACGCCGTGGGTACTGGGGTGCTGGGGCCCCATGTTCAGTGTCATTATCTCGGTGCTAGCCATTGATCGCCTCTATTTTTTGAAATGGAGATATCGTCCGTTGTCCAGGCTACGACAGTCGCCCTTTGTAGGCCTCGCGGTCAGGTCCCTGCAGCGGGTAATCCTTCCGAAGCGGATGCCCCACCCAGTCGTCGGTCATGAGGATGCGCACCAGGTTGGGATGGTTGTTGAAGATGATCCCCATCAGGTCGAAGGCCTCGCGCTCCAGCCAGTTGGCCGTGTTCCACAGGCCCGAGGCGGAGTCTATCGAGCAGTCGGCTTCGCACACCGGCGCCTTCACCCGGATCCGATCCTTGTTGGGGATCGAGTAGAGGTGGTAGACCACCATGAAACGCTCGTCGCGCCCCAGGTAATCGACCGCGGTGACGTCGGTCAGGAAGTTGTAGCGCAGGTCGTCCCTCAGGCACTTGAGGACTTCCACTATCCTCTGCTTCTTAACGGTTACCGTCACTTCGCCGCGGAACTCCTTGCAGTCCAGCACGCAATCCCCGAAACGCTCCTTCAGCATCACTACAGCGCGATTGTTTTCAGCCATGTCAGCCTTACCTTTCCCTTTGGTCGTTGTAGATTAAGCGGCCGGTTCGAGTCTTTCGCCCAGGCCGATAGCGGAGCCGAAGGAGTTGCGCTCCTTGCTGATCTTGTCCTGCAGCTTCATCAGGCCGAAGAGCAGCGCCTCGGGGCGCGGCGGGCAACCGGGGATGTAGACGTCCACCGGCAGCGCCTCGTCGATCCCCTGCACCACGGAGTAGGTGTCGAAGATGCCGCCGGAGCAGGCGCAGGCGCCCATGGCGATCACCCATTTGGGTTCGGGCATCTGCTCGTAGACGGTCTTGATGACCGGGAGCATCTTCTTGGTCACCGTGCCGGCGATGATGATGCAGTCCGCCTGGCGGGGGGAGGCGCGGAAGATGATGCCGAAGCGGTCCAGGTCGTGCTTGGCCGCGCCGGTCGCCATCATCTCGATGGCGCAGCAGGCAAGCCCGAAAGTCATAGGCCAGATGGAGGACTTCCGGGCCCAGTTAACCAGGCTGTCCAGGGAAGTCGCGATGATGTTATCGCCAAGCGGCTGATCTACTCCCATTCCAGTGCTCCTTTTTTCCAAACGTAAACGTATCCCACGAACAGGATTGCGATGAAAACGCCCATCTCCACCAGGCCGAACATGCCGAGCCGCTTGAAGAGCACGGCCCAGGGGTAGAGGAAAACCGCCTCGATGTCGAACAGGATGAAGAGCATCGCGATCAGGTAGAACTTGACCGAGAAGCGCTCGCGGGCGCTACCCACCGGCTCGCAGCCGCACTCGTAAGGGGCGAGTTTCACCTGCGACGGCTTCTTCTGGCCGATGAGCGATGAGAAGATCACCGAACCCAAGCCGAACAAGACCGCTATGACGACCAGCACCAGAATTGGCAGATAAGCACCAAGCATCCCTATCCTCCCGTACTTCCATGATGTTTTTTGTTGCCTGCACGCGGAAATGCCGTACACTGCACGCTTCTTTCCGACCCAAGCCACTCATGCATTTTTTGACGCGATAAGGTCCGGTACCGGAAAAACGTATACTGTATACAACATCGGGTCCGAAAATTATTTCATTTCGGTCACTTTGTCAAGAACATAATCTTCTAATCGAATTTATAAAACCGTTATACATACGCTGGTCTAGGGGAATTTTCGGCTTTCCCGGCGAGACGGCCGGGCCTGTGGAAAGCTTCCCGCCCCGCGGTTTTTATTGCTTGACAGCTTAGCCGCCCCTATGCTACCAAACAGAGATTAATCAATAATTTTCAGCGACTTAGGAGAACTAGCCATGAACAGCAGCCGCTCGACCGAACTTTTTCAACAGGCGCTTCGTTCCATACCGGGCGGGGTGAACAGCCCGGTGCGTGCCTTCAAATCCGTGGGCTCCGACCCGCTTTTCATCAAGCGCGCCGCAGGCTCGGCGGTCTACGACGAGGACGGCAACTCCTTTATCGACTACGTCGGCTCCTGGGGGCCGATGATCCTGGGGCACTGCCACCCCAAGGTGGTGGCGGCGGTCAAGGCCGCGGCGGAAAGCGGCTGCAGCTTCGGCGCGCCTACCGCGCTTGAGATCACCCTGGCCGAGATGGTGATCGCCGCGGTCCCCTCCATCGACATGGTGCGCATGGTAAGCTCCGGCACCGAGGCCACCATGAGCGCCATCCGGCTGGCCCGCGGCTACACCGGGCGCGACGACATCCTCAAGTTTTCCGGCTGCTACCACGGCCATTCCGACTCGTTGCTGGTGAAGGCCGGCTCCGGCGCCGCCACCTTCGGCGTGCCGGACTCGCCGGGTGTCCCCGCCGATTTCGCCAAGCACACCCTGACCGCGACCTTCAACGACCTGGCGTCGGTGCGGGCGCTGGTGGCCGCCAACCCCGGCAGCATCGCCTGTATCATCGTCGAGCCGGTGGCGGGGAACATGGGGACCGTCCCTCCGGTCGAGGGATTTTTGGAAGGGCTGAGGAGCATCTGCAGCGAGGAGGGGATCGTCTTGATCTTCGACGAGGTGATGTCCGGATTCCGGGTCGCCTACGGCGGGGCCCAGGAGCTCTACGGGGTGACGCCCGACCTGACCACGCTGGGCAAGATCATCGGCGGCGGGCTGCCGGTCGGCGCCTTCGGCGGCAAGAAGGAGATCATGGGGCTGCTCTCGCCTGCGGGGGGCGTCTATCAGGCCGGCACGCTTTCCGGCAATCCGCTGGCGATGACCGCGGGAATCGAGACCCTTAAGTTGCTGCAGGAGGAGGGATTTTATCAGCGGTTGGAGCAGAAGAGCGCCTTGGTGGCCGAAGGGATCGCCAAGGCCGCCAAAGACGCCGGCTTCCCGCTCTACTCGACCCGGGTAGGCTCCATGTTCTGCGCCTTTTTCGGGAAGGAGCCGGTTTACGACTGGGACGGCGCCGCGCTTTGCGACACCTTGGCCTTCGCCAAGTATTTCCGCGCCATGCTGGAGGAGGGGGTTTACCTGGCACCCTCGCAGTTCGAGACCGGTTTCGTCTCCATCTCCCACTCAGAGCAGGATCTGGAGCGGACCATCGCCGCCGCAGGGAAGTGCTTCAAGGGGCTGTAATTCGGACCGGTATTTCTCCCTCTCCCCAACCCTCTGCCCTTACACTAAAGCAGTCCCCCCTCCCCTTGCGGGAGGGGGTCAAGGGGGGGGGGAATTAGCCATATGTGCTGACGTAGCCCAGGTAGGTCGCGTTGAGGCACGAAACGCGACGTTGCGGTATTGGCGTGGAGCAGGATTGCTGGCGCCGAGATGCGGGCGATGGCGCCGAAGCAATGTTGCGTTTCACGATGCCCCCGTTCAACGCAACCTACGGTTAGGGGAGGGGGTAAAAGCCCGCAATCCCACCCTCAACCCGTCCTAATCCGTTTCCGGAGGCAGAGCATCTCCAGGGCAAGCTCAGCTTTTGCGGCCACCTGCTGCAGTTCGTCCGCCGCTGCCGCCAACACTCCAGGCTGACCGCTCGCGCAAAGCACCGCCACCACCTGTCCGGAGACGGTCATCGGCACCAGCAGGGCGGCGGCACCGGCGCTAACCCCCATTTCTCGCAGCAGCCTGCCGTCCCCCCCAAACATCGGCAACTCTCCTATGCACGGCCGGCTCTCCCGCACGACCCGCTGCAACTGCTCCGTGTCTGCCAGC
Source organism: uncultured Geobacter sp. (assembly GCA_903925075.1). Classification (GTDB taxonomy): domain Bacteria; phylum Desulfobacterota; class Desulfuromonadia; order Geobacterales; family Geobacteraceae; genus Geomonas. The sequence continues at coordinate 1,512 of CAIYDQ010000118.1, read as the reverse complement.
GCGATAGCTCCACCGGCGAAGCGACGCGACGGCGCTGCGATGCCGAGAACTTGCGTCCCGCATTCGTTGCCGTGCTGTACGCCCAGGAACGCGCCGCCGTCGAACTCCCCATGCAGATAGGCCAGCAGCGCGGTAACGACTTCCGCCTCGCCGGTCGCCGCCGCCAATCTTTCCCCTACCGCTGCTACCGACACCCTTTTCCCCGCGGGTTTGCAGAGGCGCGCCGCCCCCTGACCGAACTGGCTCTGCTCGGGCAGCTGAGACCGATCGCCGGAAGCTTCCACACGTTTTGCCGCAGGCGTATGCGCAGTCGAGTGCCCCCGTAGCTCAAGATCCGCGTCCGCGCCGGACCTTGGGGTGCCCGTGCCGGCCGAATGCGACTCGCGCTCCGCTGAGATCGGAACATAGCGCACAGAACGCGCGATGCCGCAGTAATGCTCCAGCGCCACGGCCAGCCTCAATTCCGAACAGACCCTGGGGACCACGACCAATCCGGTGACGAAACCGATCTCCTCGATTGCCGCGGCATCGGTGGGATCGGCCATGGCTATGAAGAGTCGGTCCCCTTCGACTGCGACGGGGAGAGTCCGGTGGCGACGCACCATATCCAGCGGGATGACGTTCAGAACTTCCTGCGGGATAGAGTCCAAGGCGGAGGCGTCAAGAGAGGGGACACCCAGCTTTTCGTTCAGCAGGCGCGCGAGTTCGTCCTCTCCGACCAGCCCCATCTCGATCAGATTGGTGCCAAGCCTGCCGCCGTAAAACGACTGCACGCCCAGCACCTGCTCAAGCTGCGCCTCGTTCAGGGCACCCGCCCTCAGCAACATCTCGCCTAATTTAGCCGGCATGGAAACCTCCGTTGAGTTAAGGGTACGTGCTCAGCAAAATGCTCATCGTTCCCTACGCCCAGCCTGGGAACGATGAGAGGTGAATCAGGTTGCTAGACCGGGTAGGAGCGAATCTTGTATTCGCCCTCCTCGCCCGCTGGAAAAAGGGCGAACACAAGGTTCGCCCCTACGGTGGACATCTACACCCCGAAATAGTGAAACTTCGCTCCTCGTTTCGGCGCCGGAGCGTGAGAACGATGAACCGATTAACCGGATAAAGAATTCTATCCAGAGTCGCCGGCTGCACAACGCACGGCACCAATTATTCGACGGCGCCTGGCATTAACAGTTTCAAGGCACTTTAAACGCCCGCCGGCCGAAATGAATTGACATTGCCGCCGCAACCGTGCTATTTAGCCTAGGTTTTCTTGCGCAGGTTGCATGACGCAGAGGACACCGAGATGGAAGAAGAGAAAAAAAGCCTGCTGCGAACCCTCGGCATGGTCTCCACCATGGGGATCTCCTTTGCCGTGGCCATCGCTATGGGCGTTTTCATCGGCCTCAAGCTTGACGCCTGGCTGGGCACCAAGCCCTGGTTTTTCTTCGTCTTTCTTTTCTTCGGCATTGCGGCCGGTTTCCGCAACATCTTCATACTTGCCGGAAAAGAACTGCGCGATGACGGGGC
>CAIYDQ010000117.1 GCA_903925075.1 uncultured Geobacter sp. | reverse complement strand
GCACCTCCCAACTGTTCACCGTGCCGCTGCCGTCCTGGTCCACGGAGGAGTCGATGGACTTGAGCCCCAGGAAGATGTCGATGGCGCGTCGCACTTCCGAGATGTCGACCGTGCCGTTCTGGTCGTAGTCGCCCGGCTTGCCGACGGCCGGCAGCGCCTCGAAGGTGGCGGTTACCGTGCAGTCGGCGCTGAGCGCCGCGGTGGTGTAGACGGAGCCGGTCGAGACCGGACTGCCGCAGGTCCCCGAGATGCCGGCGACCCGGTAGCCGACCAGGGGCTGCACGGTGCAGGTGGCGGTATTGCCGGATACCGCGCTGGCCGGGCAATCCAGATGCCCCTTGCTGGCGTCGTTCACGCTGGCGGTGATTTTGAAGTTCCTCGCCAGGGCGTCCAGGGTGACGCTCTTGTTGGTGACGGCCATGGAGGCGGCGATCAGGCCGCTGAACAGGACGGGCTTGTAGCCGGTGGCGGTGACGCCCAGGGAGAAGCTCCCCGGGGGGATGACCAGCAGATAGCCGCCGTTGGCCACGGTGGTGGCGTTGAGGTTGCCCACCGAAACCCTGGCGCCGGCTATGCCTACTCCGGTGGCGGGGTCGGTCACCTTGCCGGTCACCACGGCGATCCCGCCGTTGGTGTTGTCCGTGTTGAAACCCCACACGGGACTCTTGGTCACGGCGCCGTAGCTGTCTATCGCCCACACCTGCCAGTAGTAGCCGGCGAGGTCGAGCAGTCCGTCGTCGTAGCTGACCACGGCGAAAGGATCGCTCAGCCCTTCCTTCACCACCGAAGGGGCGCTCAGGTCCTGGTTGCGGCTGATCACCAGGGTGTAGGTGACCACGTCGCCGTCGGGGTCGCCGGCCTGATCCCAACCAAAGGTCAGGGTAGAGGCCTGGCGGCTCTTGTCCGCCGGGGATTGCAGCTGGAACGAATTGGGCACGCTGTTCCCCGCGCGGTTCTTGTACAGCGTCAGATGACGGGCGCTGGGGACTTGCTGAGCCTGCGCCTGCAGGTAAATGGCGACGTCGTAGCTTCCCGACTCGGTGAAGCCGGCATAGGTCCCCTTGAAGCTGCCGCTGGCGCTGTCGAAAGTCATCTGCACCTGCGGGAGCGCGGTGATCAACTGGATCTGGGCGCCGCCGTCGGACTGGTCGTCCGGGCTCAACTGCTGCGGCTTGACCGATGGCGCCCGCACCTCGAACCACGCCTTCATGTCGGCGCTCCCCGGCACGCTGAAGGTGTAGCTGGTCGTGCCGCCGTTGAGGAAGATCGCCGTCACCGCCGCTTTGGGTTCGACCGGAAGCATGCCGGTCGGATCGAAGGCGTCGTTGCCACCGGTCCCCAGGTAGAAGGTGTCGGGGGCGTTCTCTTCGGTCCCGGCCGGTATCTCGTGCACGCCCACCGGGTCTCCGTTGACGCTGGCCAGCGGGTTTTGCAGAGGCTTGTCGCCGGTGGAACTGGCGACCCCTCCCTGCCGGGTGTAAGCCGCCACGTCGGCTGCCGCCTTGTTGAAGGCGTCGCGTATCGATTGCCCGGCTTGCAGGTTGGCGTAGAACTGGTCGATGAAATACTCGCCGCCGCGGATATTGTCCGGTTCCACCGGTCCGCGGAACGACTCCTCGCCTATGTCGGTGCTGGTGATGATGATGCGCCCCGGCGCGGCCAGGTCGTTTACGTAGCTGCCGGAATCGCAACTGCCGATGACGACGTAGCGTTCCTGGGCGAGAGCCGCCGGCGTCAGTCCCTGCTCCAGCGTGTTCAGCCACCCCGCCAGCATTTCGGCGGTGATGTTCTTGTCCTCCATGTAGAAGGTGTCGGGGCTGCCGTGATCGATCAGGATGATCTGCAGCGGGGCCGGCTGCTGGTTCAATTTGCCTTGGGCCCAGTTGGTGATGGCGTCCGAGACGTTCTGCATGTTGAAGTCGCTGTCGTCGGCGATGATGGTCTTGATGTTGCCGTTGTCGAAGCCGCGGGCCAGGAGCGCGTTTTTGGCGCGCATGAAGGATTTCATATGCTCGGCTTCGCCCTCGCCTGAGGAGATCCGCCCCAGCACCATGACCGCGTAGCCGGCCACCGGCAGCACCCTCAAGGTGACCGGAGCCGACGACGCCGGCGCCAGGTTGCCGTCCACGCTGCCGGTGAAGGCCTGCAGCAGGTAGCGGCCGGGTTGCTGGATCAGGGCCGCCGGGAGGTCGGTGTTGTAGGCGCCGTTGCCGTCGGTGCTGAGGGCGATGGTGGAGAGCGCGCCGTCAGGGCCGGTGACGCTGAGGCTCACCGGGCGGCCCGTGGTCGAGGTCCCGCTGGAACTGAGCTGGCCGTTCACCGACACCGCGTTGCCGGAGATGACGGCGTTGGAGGAGATGCTGAGCGACAGGGTCGAGATCACGATTGCCGGCGGTCGGTCCGCGGTTTTGAAGCCGACCTGGGTAAGCGGCAGGCTGTTGCCGTACAGGTCCTTGACGCCGTCGAGCAGGTAGCCGTAGTTGGTGCCGTAGGCAAGCGGCGCGCTCGGTATCACGGTCCAGACGGTGCCGTCGGCGCTGAGGCTCCCCGACGCGGAGAGTCCGAGGAGGCGGGAGGCGGCCGGCAGGCTGGCCGCGGCCACCTGTTTGCTGAAGGTGATGGAGATGGCCGTATCGAGCGCGATGGCGGTGGCGCCGTCGCCCGGCGAGCTGCGCGTCACGCTGGGCGCGGCGGAGTCGATCAGGTAGGTTTGGCTTTTCGCGGTTTCGTTGCTCCCGTTGGCGCTGGCGAAGTACTGCAGCGTGGTGCTGGAGGCGTTGATCGCGATCGGCGCCGTGTACTTGGCGGAATTGGTGCTCGGAGCGCTGCCGTCGGTCGTGTAGTAGATGACCGCGCCGGTGACGCCGGTGGTCAGCGTCACCAATTTCGGCGAGTTGTAGAGGCCGCCGGCGGGGGTGGCGGTGGTTGCCAACGCGGCCGGGTTGATCACGTAGTTCTGGCTCTGCAGCGGCTCGTTGTTGCCGGCCGCGTCGCGGGAGAAGTACCTGAGCACGGCCGAGGAGGCGATCGGCACCGGTCCGAAGTAGCTCTGGGTGGAGCCGGTCGCGGGCCAGGTTGGGATCGAGCCGTCGGTGGTGTAGTAGACGATCGCGGCCTTGCTGGTGGAGAGCGCGACCTTGACGGTGGAGCTGTAGGTGCCGCCGGCAGGCGAGGCGCTGGTTGCCGGCACTACGGTGTCGATGGAATAGGTCTGGCTCCTGATCGCGCCGGTGGCCCCTTCCTTGCTGATGGCGAAATATTTCAGGGTGCCGCTCGAGGTAATCGCCACCGGGCCGTTGTAGCGGGCCGAGTCGACGTTCAGCGGCGCGTCGTTCAGCGCGTAATAGATGTCCGCCGGCACGCTGGCGTTGAGGGTGACGCTCTGGTTCGCGTTGTAGAGTCCCCCCAGCGGCGAGGCGGTCACCACCGGCGTCGGCGGAGCGACCAGGATGGTGTAGCTTTGCACCTTCACCGCTTCGCGGCTGGCGGCGCCCGGCACCATGGCGAAATACTTCAAGGTGGTGCTGACGCTGAAGACGATGGGAGCGCTGTAGACCGCGGACGAGGTATCCGGCGTCGAACCGTTGGTGGTGTAATAGATCACCGCGTTCGCTACGCTGCTTCTCAGTGCCACCGAGACCGTCTGCCCCTGGGGGAAGGTGACGCCCGGCGGAGTGGCGGTGGCGGTGGTGATCGGGATGGGCGAGATGATGTAGCTCTGGGTGTTGACCGCCTCGCTCACCCCCTGCGGGTTGACCGCCAGGTACTTGAGGGTGGTGGTGCCGGCGAGGTTGATGGCAACCTGCTGGTAGACGCTGGTGGTCGCACTTCCCTTGGCGGGCGTGCTGCCGTCGGTGGTGTAGTAGATGGTGCTGCCGGCGACGCTGCTGGTCAGAGTCACGCTTTGGGCGGCGTTGTAGATGCCGCCGGCCGGCGAGGCGGTCGTGACCGGCGTCTGCGAGGTGGTGGCCGACGCCGTCGCCGACATGGCGCTCTCGCCGGTGTTCCCGGTTGCCGTCACCGCGTAGCTGTAGGCGGTGTTCACTGCCAGGCCCGTATGGGTGAAGGCGGCGGACGCGGTGGTGGCCAGCGGCGGATTGGGGGCGGCGCCGGTGCCGGTCGAGGCGGCAACCGTCTTGGCAGCGATGCCGGCGCCGAGGCCGAAGTGGCTCATGATGTGGTCCAAGGCCGTGGCGTTGAAGGAGCTCCCCCCATGGGAGTAGTTCGTCTGACCGGCGACGCTGCGTTCGCCGCTCACCACGGCGCCGTTCACTATGGCGAAGAACAGGTCGGGGTTGAGGCGATAGGCGCTTCTGATGGCCGCCGGCACGGTGAGGGTAAGGATGCGTTGCCCGTTAACGGTCCTGAATTCCCAGGTGCCGCTGCCGAGGGTGTTGATGGCGCCGGTGAGGTTGTTGTTCTGGATAATGCCCAGGACGTTGCCGCTACTCATCACCAGGTTGTAGCTGTAGCTGCTGTCGGCGCTGCCGAGGTAAAGCTGGTTGGTCGTAAACGCGGTCGGCAGAGCGTCGAGCGTGGTGACCGTGGGCGGAATGTAGATGTCGTTCCTCACCCGGTAGCTGTCGGCAAGTTGCACGAAGGACTGGTCGTAGCGCAGCGATCCGGCCGGGAACACCGGCGAGCCGGGAGTAATCGGCAGATTGCCGAGGACCGTGAGCGGAGCCCCGCTCAGGTCGACGATGCCGATGCTGAGTTTTTGCTGCGACAGGTCGGTCTTGTTGGTGATGGTGGCGCTGCCGTCGCTGTTCAGGGCAGCCGTGTAATTGGAGGCGCTGTCGCTTCCCAGCACCCAGCCGCCGGAGGTAAGCAGGTACTTGGGCTGGTTGTTATGGGCGGCGAAGTCCGGCGGCGCCGTGGTCGTCCAGGCAGGCGCGTTGTTGTCCCAGAAATTGTCGTTGCTCTCCCGCAGGGTCACCCCGTCCGGATCGAGAGTGATCAGCGAGGTGTCCCAACCGCTCACGGTGCTGGCGCCGCTCGCATAGTTATAGGAGTCGAGGCCGTACCAGCCGGCGGTGATGCTGTCGCGCAGGGCGGAGCCGGTGGCGACCGCGGGGGCGGAAAGGCCGGTCAGGTAGACGGAATAGAACTGGGCGCCGTCCACGGGATTCCAGGAGAGCGCCACCCGGTCGGAGGCCGCGACCGCCTGCAGCCCGGCCGGCGCCGCGGGAACGGTGATGGTGTAGACCTGGGTGTTGATCCCCTCGCTCAGCCCCGAGGGGTCGCCGGCAAAGTATTTGATCGTCATGCTGCCGTTTACCGGGATCGGGCCGCCGTAGGTTTTGGTGGTGCCGGTCCCCGGCGTCGGATTGCTGCCGTCGGTGGTGTAGAAGATGAGCGCGCTGGGCGAATTGGCCGTCAGCGTCACGGACTGGGGCGAGGTGTAGACCCCGCCGACGGGCGAAGCGCTGGAGACCGGCGTCCCCCCAATGGTGAAGTACCAGGTGACCGGCGAGGAGAGGCCGTTGCCCGCCTCGTCCTTGACGCCGGTGCCGACGATGACGACCAGGGTGCTGTTTTCGGGAAGCGGCGACGAGGGCTTCAGGCACGCCTGCCTGGAGGAGCCGTTGTAGCTGAAGGTGCCGGTCGCCCCGTTGGAGAGCACGAAGTTCCCCGGCAGGGTGCGCTGGTCGATCCCCTTGTTAAAGGTTGCACAGATGGAATTGGTGGCCTGCGCAGAGTACATGGGCGTCTGCCCCGTCACCTGCAACTCCTCGGTGTCGTTGCCGGCCGAGAAGGGGTAGAGCACGGGGTTGGCGTCGTTGGCGTCCACGTTGCTGGCAAAGCCGTCGCCGTCCGCGTCGCTAAGCGTAGCGTAGTTGAAGCCGTTAGCCTCCCCTTTCACCATCAGCGAGTGGCTGACGTTGTGCACCACGTTAGCGGTCAGGGTTTGCGCCCAGGTAGTGGTGGTCGCCCCGTTGACGGTGCTGGTCGTGGCTAGCGTAGGCAGGCTTTGTCCGCCGTCTTGGGCCGTGACCCAGAAAAGCGGCGGCCCGGACTGCGAGCCGGTGGTGCCGGCCGGAACGGTGACCGAGGTCAAGGGATAGATGCTCAATTGGTCGGCGACGCCGTCGTTGGTGACGTCCACGAAGCCGTAGACGGTGGGGAGCGTGTCCATCAAGCCGTCGCCGTTCAGATCTCCGTTGCCGTAGAGGTTCAGCGAGTACCAGACCGGAACGTCGCTTGCCACCGGCGCCCAGGAGACGCGCGTGCTGCCGTCCGCCTCCAGGTTGGTCTTGAAGGTGCGGTAATCGACCGGCGGTACCGCATGGGGGGCGGTCTGGTAGAAATAACGGGTGGCGCTTCTGCCGGAGGTGTCACGGGCGGTGAAGGTGTAGAGACCGACCGCCGGCAGGCCGGCTTCTTCCAGGACATAGGCGTTGTAGACGTTCGACCAGCGTCCCTGGCTCAACAGGTCCCGGCTGTAGCCGCTGGGCCCGGTGACCCGGATCTCCGCCAGCGTCCCCTGAGGGGCGGAGGCGTTGACCAGCAGCATGGAGTCGGAGGCGCCGGAGGAGTTGGTCATGGTGCGGATACGCCAGGAGTTGAGCACCGGATTGCCCGAGTTGTACGGCGTCGGCATCAGGTCGATCAGATCGCCGTTCGCCCGGTTATGGAAGGTGCTGAAGTGGGTGCTGTCCCACACCTCCACGCGCCACTGTTTGGTCGAAAGGTCGCCGATGGAATTCTTGTTAATGTCCGCAAAGGTTATGTTCTGCAGCGAGCTGGTGGTCACGGGGCCGTTGAACGCCGGCCCGGTGATCTTGTCGTAGACGAAGACGCGGTAATAAACGGGACCGGTGTGGTCCACGTTGGCCCAGGAGAAGCGGATATAGCCGTTGCCCTGATCCTCGGCGCGCATGGTGGCGCTGTCCGGTTTCGGGTAGGCAACCGGAACGGTCAGGGTCACGGGCCAGAATTGGTCGATCCCGTTGGCGAGGTAGTGGATGGTGTAGGAGCCGGGCGCCAGAGCGGGGATGAACTTCTTGTAGAACGATTGGTTGCTCAGGTCCGAGCCGACGTTGAAGTTGTAGACCACGGCCCCGGTCGAGTCGCGCAGATCGACGGCGCTCACCGCCGCGGGAGCGGTCACGGTCAGTTGCACTTCGGTGCTGAGGGCGCCGTTGGCGTCGGTGCGGTACCAGATCCCGGTGCCGCCGTTGGTGGCGATCTGCACGCGGTTGGCGTTGTAGTCGCTCACCTGCGGTTTGAAGTCGACGAAGGCCGTGTTGGACCTGGTGGTGGTCAAGTCCGGGGTCGGCGCATCGGTCGCCTCCACCCGCACCGTGTACTGGTTGCCGTCGGTCATGGTGCCCGGCGGCAGGTCGAAGAAGGTGATCATGTTGCGGGTGCTGGTATAGACGGCGCCGTGGGCGCCGGCTGCCGAGCCGGAGTCCAGACGGATGCGGTAATAGACGGGCCTGGCGTCGTTGACCGGCGCCCAACTGAGGCGATAGGCGGAGTTGGCGTTCCCGCTCAGTCGCTGCATCTTCAAGGTGGTCGTATCGACCTGCGGCAGGGAGGTCGCCACCGTCACGTTCCTGCTGACCCGGTAGCTCTGGTTGCCGTTGGGGTCGGTCGCGGTGAAGGTGTAGACGCCGTTTGGCAGGGAGTTCGCGGGGAATTCCTTGTAAAGGCCGGTTTGTCCGGAAACCCAGCCGGACAGGTCGGCGTCGGTGAAGGCGTAGGGGGAGAAACCGGCGGGGCCGGTGACCGTCACTTTTCCCGCGCCCAAAGTGGTCATTGCGGCCTTGAGCCCCGCGTCGAGGGCGTCGACCTTGCTGCCGTCGCCGTTGGTCCGGTGATAGACCGAACCCCAGGCCAGCGTGACCGGGGCAAAGATCGAGGTGGCGGGAAGCGCGGCCGTCCCCGTGGCGAAGCTCCAGGTGTAGGGAGCCGCCAAGGCGTTGCCGCCGGCGTCCTTGAGTCCGGTGGAGATCAGCACCGAATAGGCGCTGTTGGCGTCAAGAGGCGCCGTCGGGGTGAAATCGGCGCCGTAATACATGCCGCCGGAGGATTCGTAGCGGACGGAGCCTGCCACCGCGGTTTGCAGCGTTTCGTTGTACAGCAGGAAGCTCCCCGACAGCGTGCTCGGGTTGATGTCCTTGTTGAATTGCACGTTGATCGAACTGCTCGGATAGTTGCCGGTCGACTTGGACGACGGGTAGTTGTAAATGATGGCCAGTTGAGTCGGGTTGGCCGCCGCAACCGACGGGTTGACGGTCGGATCGAGGTCGTTGGGGTCGGCGTTGGAGGCGAAGCCGTCGCCGTCCGCGTCGGACAGTAACGAATAATCGCGGCCAAGCTCAACCTTGGCCAGCACCGATTGGCTGTCGTTGTTGGTCACGCTGTCGTTGGAGCCGTCCATGGCCCTCACCAGGATGAGCGGCGTCGACGACGAGTAGTACGAGGAAGGAAGCAGCACGCTGGCCGCTCTGCCATCGGCTACGCCGGCGACTCCGGGTGACCCGGCAGGCGCGCTGGCGAGCATCGAGATCGCCCCACCGCTGCCCGTGCCGTTCATCGAGCTTTGCCCATAAACCTCAAGCTGGTACCAAAGCGGCACGTCCGACGCCACCGGCGCCCAGGATATCCGCACGCCGCCGGTAGTGCCGGGTTCGACTTCGGCCTGCACGCTGTGGTAATCGACCTGCGGCACGAGATGCGACACGCCTTGGTACATGTAGCGGGTCGCGGTTCTGCCGCTGGCGTCTTTGACCGTTATGGTATAGAGCCCGGCCGCCGGAGCGCCCGGCGTCGACAGAGCGTACTGATTCTGGTAATTGGGATCCAGGGAATAAACGCCCTCGCTCAGCAGGTCATGGCTGTAGCCGGGTCCGGTCACCTGGATCGCGATCAGGGAAGCCGAACCGGACAAGGTGACGGAGGCCAGGGTGGAGAGCGCGCCGGTCGAGGCGGTGGAGCTGCGCAGGCGGAAGGAGCCGATCGCGGGCTGGGTCGAGTCGTAAGCGATCGTCACCGGGCTTATGAAGCCGCCGTTACGGCGATTGCGCAGCGACGTCATGTCGGCGCTGTCGGACACCTCCACCCGCCAGGGCGAAGGGGACGAGGCGAGCGCGGTCTTGGCGATATCGAGGTAGGCCTGGTTCGTGGGGCTGCTGAAATACAAGTTGGCGGCATTGGCCGGGTCCTGGATGGCGATCCGGTAGTAGAGCGCCCCGGTGTGGTCCACGTTGGCCCAACTGAAGCGCATGGAGCCGTTGCCGAGGTCGGCCACCTGCCACGTGCTGCTATTGGGGGCGGGATACGCCACCGGCGCCGTCAAGGTCGTATAGGCGTATTGGTCGACGCCGTTGGCCCTGGTATGGAAGGTGTAAGCGCCCGGGGGGAGCGCGGTCGGGAACTCGTGGAAGAACTGGGGAGTGAGCTGCCCGGTGGACATGTTGCTGATGGTGTTCATCACGTCGGTGGTCAGGTCGAAGGTGTACGTGAAACCGTTAGGGCCGGTCAATTCCACCAGCGTGAAGGCGGACAGGTTGTTGTTGTAGTTGAACTTCAAGCCCGCTGCGCTGACGAAGCTGCTGTCGGTGACGGCGCGATTGTACAGAAAGGGGGTGAGGTTCACCATGCGGCCGGGGTCGTAGTTGGAGGGCTGCGGCGTGATAAACGGCGCTGCCGACGGAGTCCAGGCCGAGTCCGAACGGTTGGTGATCAGGTCGGAGGAGGGACCGGCGTCCGTCACCTCCACCCGCGCCATGTAGGAGCCGCCGTCCGCCATGATCCCGGCGGGTACGTCCGCGTAGGTTGCCATGCCGCGGTTGCCGAAAAACACGGGGGTTTTGGCGCTGTCGGCGGACGAGACGCGCAGGCGGTAATAGTAGGTGCGGGAATCGTTCACCGGCGCCCAGCTGACGCGGTAGGAATTGTCGCTCTTGCGCTGGAACTGCACGGTCGCCGTGGAAACCGTCGGCAGCGTGCGGGTCGGCGTGACGTAGGTCGACATGCGGTGGCTCGTGTGTCCCTGCAGGTCGGTAAGGGTCACCGTGTAGACGCCCGGTTTCAGCAGGGACTGGCTGCCGACGCCGGCGGCGAAGGTCTTGTTGAAGCCCAGCTGGCCGTTCAGCAGCGCGTTTTTATCCGCATCGCTGAAGCTGTACTGGAAGCCGTTTGGCCCGGTAACCTTCAGGGAGGCTATGCCGGCGCCGGCCAGGGTAGTGAAGTTGTTGATGCCGCTGTTTATCCCCACATCCAGCGCGTCGTACTCGATGCCGTCGCTCTTCAGATGGTGGTACACCTGCCCCCAGGACAGCGTGACCTGTGGGGTGAGATCGTAGGCAAAGGGCGACGAGACGTTGCCCGCTTCGTCCCTGGCGAAGGCGTAGAGGGTCGTTCCCCCCATGCCGTAGTACTGGGTCGGGATTTCCTTGCTCCACTGGCAAAAAGAGGCGTCGCTGGACGAGGTGATGCAATAGTCCTTGACGTTCACGTTGTCGGTGGCGCTGAATTTGGCTACCGTCAGATTGTTGGAACCGAAGTAGCCGCCGACCGGCTGGTTTACCGCGAAGGCGGTGACTACCGGCGGGACGGTATCGGCGCCGTCGATCAGGTAGCTGGCGGCCTGCACCGCCGAGGGACCGGCGGCGTCCATGGCCAGATACTTCACGGTAGTGGTGGCGCCTGCCGGCAAGGTGATCGGCCCCTCATAGCGCGGCGAGGAGGTGCCGGGGGTCGAGCCGTCCAGCGTGTAGTAGATATCCACCACCTTGTTGGCCAAAAGCGAAATATCCTGGCTGGCCGGATAATGGCCGGGGACGGGATAGGCTCCCAAGGTCAAGGGTTTGCCGTTTACGGCGAAGGTGGCGGTGACGTTGCGGTTGGACACCATGTTGACGATGCAGTCGT
>CAIYDQ010000116.1 GCA_903925075.1 uncultured Geobacter sp. | reverse complement strand
GCCTGCGCAACCGGTGCCGGTGATGCCGTATTTGGCGTTGCCGGTCCAGCTGGAGTTGCTGTAGTGGCCGGACTGCTTGAAGTCGGCGATCAGGTTCTGGCCGTTGGTGTCGAGGGTGGTTTCATGGCACTGGATGCAGCCCGAGTCCTGGGCCTTCTCGAGCGGCTGAGTCATGACGATCGGGTTGGCGAGGGTGGTGGTCTGGCCGCCGTTGATGACCACGCCGATGGCGAAGCCTTCGTAGGCGACGACGGCGCCGTTCATGGCCTTGACGGTCATGGTCACCTTGCCGGGGTAGATGCCGCCGATGGTTCCCTGGTTGCTGACGGTGTCGATGGTGCCCCTGACTACGGGGATGGCCGCGCCGTTGGTGCCGGTGCCGGTGATGGTTACCTGGATGCCGGTAACTTCTGCGGGGACCGAGGCTACCGCCGCTTTGGCGGCGGCTTTGTTCGGGGCGAACGCAAGTTTTCCGGCGATGGAGCCGGGGGCGTTGCTGTTGCCGGCCAGGTTGGCCAGGTTGCTTGCGCCGCAGCCTGTCAATGCGAAGATGAACAGCGCATACAGCAGGTACTGCAGCTTGTTGCCAGTGTTTCTCATGTTGCCTCCTCCAGTAAATTCTACGTTAGGGTTGGAACCGAAGTTCGTTGTCGGCGGCAGATCACCGCCGGTTACCGTCGAAACTGCAGATATCTCCTTGCTTTATTTGAAACCAATTCCAAAGATGAAATTAATGTAAATCCCTGGTCGGCCACTGCGGCCGAAGCGCCGCAATCCGTGATAGCACGGGGTCTAAGGTCCGTGTTACCGCGAGGTGACCAGCTATTTCACGGAGACCGGTATCCGGGCTTTCCTGCTGCAAGTCCCTGCCCGACTGATAGTTATTCGTTTTCCTCCCGGCCGGTCCGGCGACTCTCCTCATTAAGAGCACATTCCGGGCCAAAAGAGATACCCCGGATGGGTAAATATCTTATGAATCCACATGTTAACGTAATCCTAATCTTTGAATCGTCGTCGCCGCTTCGACCCCAGAGTCGCGGGACACGCTTAGAAGCAGGGCGGTAGCGGTAGGTCGTGTTGAGGTACGAAACGCGACGTCGCCACGGTGCCACGGTCGCAATGTCGCGTTTCACGATCAGGCGTTCAACGCGACCTACGGAGGAGCGAACCTTGAAGCTGATGTGGTGAATAATTACCGCGCGTGAATACTCACAAAAATCCGAATCGTTTTGCTACAATGGCGCACATGACGAAACCGTGCATATTCCTCCTGCTACTGCTGGCCGCGGCTGCGCCCGCCTTGGCCGACCTCGGCGCGCCCAAGCTCTCGGCGCCGCTGGCCAATCCGCGACTTTTCGACCCGGAACGCTTTCTTACCACCGTCGGGATGAGATACGCGGCCTCTCCACAATTGACCTTGGAGCCGGAGTTGGGCGTTGGCTACCGCACCCGGGAGCGGGAGATCGCCGGCGGCATCGAAGAGGCTAGCCACCGGGTCCATGCTCAAGCAGGCGGACGGCTCTCCCTGGCCAACACCGTTTACCTCTCGGCTGCAGCCAAGCTGCCGGTTTACTCCATCGAAAAAACAGGGAGCATGGGCGGGCAGGACCTCGGCACCCGGCAGGGATACGACATCGTCCGCTCCTTTCGCTCGCCCCTCAACTGGACCGGCGAACTCGGCGTGCGCCTCACCTCCTGGACCGACCTTACCCTATTCTACGATCAAAGCGCCGTTCCCGGTTATCTCCCCGGCGGCGCACAGCAGGAGGAGCGGATCGGCACCAGGATCATTTGGAGGTTTAAGTGACCATTCCTACCCATCTGCTGTCCCTCGATCAAGGCACCACCAGTAGCAGGGCGACCCTCTTCACCGATCAGGGTGAGGCGGTGGCGAGCTCGTCATGCGGCTTCGCCCAGCACTATCCGAGACCGGGGTGGGTTGAGCACGATCCGATGGAGATCTGGGAGAGCCAGCTGAGTTGTCTCAATGAGACGATCGCCGCCGGGGGCGTGCCGGCCGCCGACATTGCCGGCATCGGCATCACCAACCAGCGCGAAACCACCGTGGTCTGGGAACGCGCCGGCGGCCGCCCGCTGCACCATGCCATCGTCTGGCAGGACCGGCGCACCTCCGAGCATACCGAGTCGCTGAAGCGGGAGGGGCTGGAACCTTGGATCAGGGAGCGGACCGGGCTGCTGCTCGATCCCTACTTCTCGGCGAGCAAGCTCGCCTGGCTCTTGCAAAACGTCGACGGGCTGCGGGCGCGGGCGGAAAACGGCGAGGTCTGCTTCGGCACCATAGATTCCTGGCTGATCTTCCGGCTGACGGGGGGCCGCTCCCACGTCACCGATCTCTCCAACGCGAGCCGCACCATGCTGTTCAACATCCGGACCCTCGACTGGGACGACGACTTGCTGCGGCTCTTCGGCGTTCCCCGCGCCATGCTCCCCGAGGTGCTTGCCAGCACGGCCGCGTTTGGACGGAGCTCGGCCGAGTTCACCGGCGCCGAGATCGCCATCACCGGGGTAGCCGGCGACCAGCAGGCGGCCCTGTTGGGCCAGGGATGCCTGGAGCCGGGGATGGCCAAGGCGACCTTTGGCACCGGCGCCTTTGTGGTGATGAACGGCGGCGCCCAAGGAGGAAGCGGCGAGGGGGTGCTCACCACCATCGCCTGGCAGCTCCCCGGCGAGCCGGTGCAGTACGCGCTGGAGGGATCGATCTTCATTGCCGGCGCCGCGGTGGAGTGGCTTAAGGAAGGGCTGGGCCTGATCGGCAGCGCGGCCGAGGTGGAGGCGCTGGCCGGCAGCGTTCCGGACACGGCGGGGGTCTATTTCGTGCCGGCGCTCTCCGGGCTCGGCACCCCGTATTGGGACCCGTATGCCCGCGGGGTGATCGCCGGCCTCACCCGGGGGAGCAACCGGGCGCACCTGGCCCGCGCCGCGCTGGAGGCGATTGCCTTTCAGACCGTGGATGCCATCCGCGCCATGGAGCGGGCCGGAGGCCTTGCCCTGAGCGAGCTGCGGGTGGATGGCGGGGCGGCGGCGAACAACCTGCTGCTGGAGATGCAGGCCGATCTGCTCGGCGCGCCGGTGCTGAGGCCGCGCTGCACCGAAACCACCTCGCTTGGCGCCGCCTGGCTGGCTGGCATGGGCGCGGGCGTGCTCGACAAGGGATCGATTGCGCGGCATTGGGCGCTCGATCGGCGCTTTCCGCCCACCATGGGGCAGGAGCGCCGGGAGGAGATGTGCCGCGGCTGGCAGCGCAGCGTCGCGCTCAGCAGGGGGTGGGACAGGCCGCAGGAAGCGCTAACCTGAAAAAGCATTGGAACCGCGAAGACGCGAAGTAAACCGGAGGGGGAGAATGCGAGGGGCCGAGCTTGAACCCTGTAGGTCGCGTTGAGGCACGAAACGCGACGTAGCGGTGTTGGCCTGGAGCTGCGGCGCCGGCGCCGAGATGCGCGTGATGGCGCCGAAGTAATGTTGCGTTTCACGATGCACCCGTTCAACGCAACCTACGGTTTGGGGAGAGGGTGAAAAGCTTAAAGGAGAGCCGTGTGACGAAAAGGGATGCGCTTTTGGAGACCCTGCAAGCGGGGGAGATTTTCGACCTGCTGGTGATCGGCGGCGGCGCCACCGGCTGCGGCGTGGCGCTGGATGCGGCCAGCCGCGGGCTGCGCGTCGCCCTCGCCGAGAAGGGGGACTTCGCCTCGGGGACCAGCGGCCGCAGTACCAAGCTCCTGCACGGGGGAGTGCGCTACCTGGAGGCGGCCGTGCTCCACCTGGACGGGGTGCAGTTCAACCTGGTGCGCGACGCCCTGCACGAGCGCGGCGTCCTGCTGCGCATCGCCCCGCATCTTTGCCGCCGACTCACCCTGGTGACCCCACTCTACGGGCTGGCCGAGCTCCCGTACGTCTTTGCCGGCTTGAAGCTCTACGATCTGCTGGCCGGAGAGCTGGGGATCGGCGCCAGCCGTTTCCTTGGCCGCGCCGAGTTGCTCGGCCGCTTCCCGATGATCAGGGCGGAAGGTCTCAGGGGGGGCGTGCTTTATTACGACGGCCAGTTCAACGACGCCCGCATGAACCTGGCTTTGGCCCTCACCGCGCTGGAAGAGGGGGCCGTCGTGGTCAACCACCTGGAGGTGGTGGGGCTGGTCAGGGAGGGCGGGGCGCTGAAGGGCGCGCGGGTGCGCGAAGCTTTCAGCGGCCGGAGCTTCGAGATCCGCGCGCGCTGCGTCGTCAACGCCTGCGGCCCCTCCGCCGATCTGCTGCGCCGCCTGGACGACTCGCAGTGCGAGCCGCTTTTGCAGGTGAGCTCGGGAATCCACATCGTGCTCCCCGGGCGCTTCGCGCCGGCCGACGCCGGCATCACCATTACCAAGACCGAGGACGGCCGCGTGCTCTTCATCCTCCCCTGGCTGGGGGGATGCCTGGTCGGCACCACCGACGAGCCGGCCGTGGCGTGCGACCACCCGCAGGTAAGCGGGGAGGATATCGATTACCTGCTGCGCCACCTGCGGCGCTATTTCAACCTGGAGCTGGAGCGCGCCGACATCCTCTCCAGTTGGGCGGGGCTGAGGCCGCTGGTGAACGACCCTTCGGCCGCCGACACCGCGCGGCTTGCCCGCGATCACGTCATCAGCAGCTCCCCCTCGGGGCTGATCACCATCGCCGGCGGCAAATGGACCACCTACCGCAAGATGGCTAAGGACACGGTAGATTACGCGGTGCGGGCCGCTGGGTTAAAGCCCGCGTCGGGGTGCCGCACCGACCGGATCACCCTGGCCGGCGGCGCGGGCTTCCAGCCGGAGGCGGCGCCCGAACTGGCCCGTCAGTACGGCTTGTCCGAGGAAAGCGCCCGGCACCTGCACGACTCCTACGGCGCGCTGGCCCCCCGAGTGGCCGAGCTTTGCCTGGGCGAATTGGCCGAGCCGCTGGCACCGGGGCATCCCTATCTGAAAGGAGAGCTGTTCTGGGCGCTCGACCACGAATTCGCCCTCACCGCCGCCGATTTTCTGGCGCGCCGCCTGCCGCTTGCCCTTTTGGACCGGGAGGCGGCCAAGCATGCCGCCCCCTTCGTGCTGGAGACCATGGCCGCGGGACTCGGCTGGGACCGGGCGAGGCTTGCGCAAGAGCGCGAGAAGCTTTCCGGTTGGCTGTGAGGGGGATATGCCGCGAGGGTGCGCCGCGAGCGCGTGCCGTGGGGGTGACTGAGGATTTACGGGTTTTTTCCGGTCGCCGCAACGCGATCGGGAGCTTCGTCTTTCCCGTGCGTCCGGGCCGAAACCAGCTCAGCCGTCACCTTGCCGAGCGATATCCTCGTTTCAACCTTCACCGGCGCCTTGTTCTCGTCGTCGGTGAGCCATACCAGGATGTCGCCGGTTCTCTGAAAGATCCCCTCGGTCTTCAACTGCGGCTGGACCAGCAGGGTGTCGACTTCCCGCATCCCGGGGAGCGTCAGGCGCTCCTTGCGCAGCACGGCAACGGTCGTGGGGGCGTACCGGTTGCTGTCGAAGAGCTGCAGCGTCACGGATTTGCCCACTTCGAGCGGCTGCCTGCGTAGATAATAGAGCCCGGAGAGGATGTCGACCACCTCGCCGTTGGGCAACGATTCCAGGAGACTGCGGTTTTTGAGGCGGTCGATCCAGAATACCTTTTTGTCCCGCAGAAACAGCGTGAACCCCCGGTCGCCTCGAAAAGATCCTTCCTGCTGTCTGATCCTGCCGAGAATGAAATCGCCTCCGATAAGCCGGGTCTCAACCCAGTCGTCAACCGGGTACAGTCGGGAGATGGCGGCGTTGGACCGGATACTCAAGTTAATTCTGACCTCGCTTTTTTCCTGCGTCGCCGACAACTCCCCCGTGCCCACCGGGATTCCCAACATGCTTATCCGGTAGGAAAGCGTCTCCCGGTCGCTGGCTAGAAACTCGTCTGCGCTTCTGATGGGGGGGAGAGGCGCCTCGGTCGGCACTTTATTGCCTTGGGTGATGGCCGCCGCGACTTTTTGCGCCTCGGCGCGACCGGCAGCCGGGTCGGTTGGCCACACGCTTGGCTGCTCGCTTGGCTGCTCGGTTGGCTGCTCGGTGGGCTGCTCGGCCGGCGGCAGGGCAGCCGACTGCTGGGCGGCAAGAGGAGGGGGGGAAAGAGACGCGACTTTGCTTGCCGCCATCGCCGGACCGGCTGCTGCTGCCGGGATGGCCGTGCGCAACCGATCCGTCTCGGGAGCGCCGAGCACGACGGGCGCGGCAATGGCAGGGGGCGAGGAAAGCAATCCACCGGCCGGCCTGGTTGGCATGGTTGCCGACAGATCGACTACTATCGGCTGGCTCCGCCGAACCGGAGTTCCCAGCTCGAAGGATTTTAAGAAGTCCAGCGGAGCGGCGAACACCAGATGCGCCAAAAGCGAGAGCGCCAGGCAGCTTGCCGCTGCGCGGCTGTCGTAGCGATGTTTTGAATTCATCTGTCCTCGTTGCCGGGCAAAAAATTAGGCCGGCACCTAAGCGCCGGCCTAATTGCCATGTTCGCAGTCCGGAGAGGGAAATTCCCTCTCCGGAAAAATCATAGCTTAGTAGGTCACGGGACGGACGATGCGTTTCACGAAGCCGTGATCACCGTTGCCTTGCGCCGCGTTGTGATCCACGCAGCCGCCCCAGGTGCCGAGCAATACGGTCTGAGGACCGCCCTGGCCGGTGACCGAGGGACCGCGCAATGCGGCAGTGGCGGCGGGAGGCGCCCCGAGGGTGTAGCAGCCGGCGCCGGCGGATACGCCGACAGGAGGGGTTGCGCCGGTCAGATCGAAATTCGTGGCGGCGGTTTGCTGCCAGAACTTCTGCTCCCAGTTGGCGTCGTTGGAGATGCCGCCCGTGGTGTAGGGGTAGGGCACGGCGGTGGTCGAATTGACCGTAGTGCCGCCGGTGAAGCCGCCCAAGGTGCCCGGAACGTGCATGGCGTTGCCCAGGCCCGGCAGGAAGCGCTCGATCTTGGTGGTGTTGCCCATGCCGTCGATGTACGCGCCGCCGGTGACGGACGGATCGACGGTCTGGGTGACCGTATTCTGGTTGTTCTTGGAGCCGTGAATGCCGCCGTAGGCATTCACGGCGCCGGAGTTGTGGCAGTTGAGGCACTGGATCTCGAAGATGGCGCTGCCGCCGGTAGTGCCGGGCTGGAAGCTCTGCTCGCCGGGATAGGGAGCAGGCGGCGTGTTGACGCCGATCACGCCGTTCAGGCGGGGTACGAACTGGGTGCCGTCGGTCGCCTTGCCGGTGGTGAAGCCGTTGAACGGCAGGGTGTTGGCGACGCCGTTGCAGCGTCCCAGCAGGTCGTACTCGCCTGCATGCGGTTGTTGCCCTCTGCCCGCGTCCAGACCGGTGCCGACGAAGATGCTGCCGTATCTGTTGTAGACGTGGCAGTTGTAGCAGACCAGGAAGGCGCCGCCCGGGTTGGTGTAGGTGACCACGTTGGCCGCGCTGACCGTGAAGGCGTTTTGGGTGTGGCGCTGGTCGGTGCCCAGGGTGTTGCGCAGCAGGTATTCGTTGTTGGAGCCGTGGGCGCCGATGGCGACCGGCGTCGGGGAACCGTTGGCGGTGTCGGAAGAGCCGACCTTCCACTGGCCGACCGTGTGGCAGTCGCCGCAATGCAGGGTGGAGTCGTCTCCCAGGCCGGTGGCGTCGGTGCCGTCGGTGCCGAGCGGGCTGTACAGGGCGTTGAAGTTGCCGGCGTCGTAGATCGTGCTGCGCGCGCCCTTGAGGAGATTGGACGAGTTGTTGGCGAAGGTGCCGGGAGAGGCGATCTGGCGCGGTCCGGCTGCGCGGGTGCGGCCGGAGTAGCGTTTGCCCCTGACTGCGTGGTGCGAGTTGTTGGCCGGGTCGAACTGGTCCTTGGCGTTGACCACCGCCGGGCGCTGCATCTTGTCGTAGCGGTTGGAGATGGTGTCGCCGAACGGGTTGAGGGCGGATGCGGTCTTGCCGGGAGCGGGAATCATCAGCGCGCGGATCGCCGCGTTCTGCGTAGAGGTCGCGCCGTCGGCGTCATGGCAGCTCATGCAGAAGTTGTCCATGGTGGTGAAGTTCGGATTGGCCGGATCCCACTGCATGTCGGAGTCGTCGTCGGCGTTGCGCAGGTGGACTTTGTTGTCGGCCATGTGGAAGGTGTCGCTCCTGACGATGGTGCCGTCGGGGCCGATCTCGCCTTCCAGGTGGCAGGTGGCGCAGTGGGCGCTCTGCAACTCGACGCCGGTCACATGGTGCGACCACTTGGAGAATTCGCCGACCACGGCGCGCACGCCGTTGTTGTCGCCGACGCCATTGCCGTGCTGCGGCGCGGGAATGGCGTGGCAGGTGACGCAGTTGTCGGGGTTGGGGAGCGAGTCAATCGAGCGGGCCGCGTGGATCCCCTGTTTGCCCAGCGTGGTGTCGGTGTGGCAGGGCGCGCATATGCTGCTGAACTGCAACCCGGCGACCGCGATGCCGGGGACGCGGGTATGGCAGAAGGCGCACCTGCCGGCGGCCAGCGGGTCGGGAAACGGGATCGGGCCTACGCCGTTGTGTTCGGCGCCTCCTCCGTGGCACCCCTGGCAACCGGTCGGCTTGTTGACCGGATCGGGGTTGACCCCGGCATTGGGGTTGCTCGGGGCCGGGTTATGCACCGAGCCGAGGAATTCCGCAACCAGCGGGGTGGCCGATACCGGATCGAGCGTGGTTGCGTGGCAGACCCTGCAGGTGGCCTCGTCGGCGATCCTGGCGACGCTGCCCAGGTTGGTCGTTCCCTCTCTATTGCCGGAACCGCAGGCGGCAAGCAAGCCGGCGAGCAAGAGCGAGGCGATTACCGCGTACAACTTGTGCGCTGTTCTTCTACTCATGTTGATTCCTCCTTGGTTGGTAGGTTTTCAGCCTAAAAGGTTCCCGGCAGGTGGCACTTCAGGCACATCTTGGCGTTGGTTCTGTCCTTGATGTTGCCGGCCTTCCAGTTGCGCGGATGGGGTCTGGTCTTGCCGCTTGAGTGGCACTGGATGCAGACGTCCCCCTCGGGGTGGCAGGTCTGGCACGACTGCAGATTCCTGCGCGCTTCGCTGGCATGCTCTCCGGTGATGAAGTTGTACCCCTGGGCGTTGGGTCCGAGCATCAGGTGCGACTTGATGCGCAGGGAACCCTTGGGGAAGCGGTTGTGGCAGGAGTTGCAAAACGCCACGGCGTCGTGGCAGCGGTAGCAGTTCTGCGGGTTGTCCTGAGCCTTGATCGGGTGGATGCTGACGAAGCCGCTGCGGTGGCTCTTGGGGGTGTAGTCGCGCCCGAAATTGCTTTTGGTCAGGTCGTCTCCGGTGCCGCCCCCCTGGTGACAGTCGAGGCACCATTTCTGCTCGTGGCACTGGTTGCAGTTCTTGTTCGACCTGCCGGCCAGCACCCGGTGGCCGCGCAGAAAATCGGCGTCGTGGTTGGGCGCTACCCCTTCCGACTTGTGGCAGTCGTTGCAGTCGCTCAACGCCGAGTCCTTATATTCGGCGTGCGAGACCTTCTTGTCCGCATACGACTTCTGCTGGAGGCAGAAAAGTCCCAAGCTCAGCACTACGATGATGGATACGAATTTTTTCACGCTTGCCTCCTTCCTAGAAATCGTAATTGAATACCGCCCGGCCGGACCAGTCGTTGGTGAACTGATGGTTCACGTTGTCCTCGATGCGCAGCGAAGCAGTCATGGTTTTGTTGAGCTTGTACTTGCCCCCCAGCCAGTATCTGCGGGCCGTCTCCCTGCCCGTTGCCTGGTCGCGCTGGTAGACGTCGTATTGGAGGCCGGCGGCAAGTTCCAGCGGCTTGATCGGCTCGTAGGTGACCTCGGCGCCGCCGCCGTTCAGCACGTTGCCGTTGCCGTTTTGAAAGTCGTAGTTGAGGCTTACCTGGACCGGCTCGATCGGGCGCAGCCGGGTGCCGATCTGGTACACGTTGACGTCCGAGCCTTCGCCGTAGACCTGCCGCGAGTAGCCGGCATTGACGGACGCCTTGTCGTTCAGGGTGTAGTCGACCCGCAAAACGCCTTCCTGGTAGCGGTCGACCGCGAACACCGAAAATATGGAGGAGTTGTCGAAAATGGGATAGCTCTGGTACCACTCGCCGGTCAGCACCAGGTTGGAAACCGGGTAGTATTTGACCCCGGCCAAAAGCTCGCTGAAGGTCTCGCTGGTCAGATCGAAGCGGGCGTTGCCGTAGAGCTTCACGGAATTGAGCAGGTACTGCTTGAAGGTGGCGCCGAGCTGGTCGCGGGCTATGCCGGCGTCGTCAAGCTTCATGAAATAGCTCAGCTCCGCGTCGGTGGTCTTCACCCCCGCCAGGTTGGCCGCCAGGCCCCAGACGTAGTCGCGGCCGTTGGACGCCTCGCCGCCGAGGTTGAAGATGACGTTGCGCCCCCCCATGACGGAGAAGGCAACCGGCCCGACGTTCTTCAGGTCGATCTTGCCGCCGTCGATCAGGGCGGTTCCGGCGGCATAGTTGACGAACTGGCGCCCCAGGCGGATGTCGGCGCGGTTGAAAAGGTTGTTGTAGTCGCCGTACAGGTAGTAAAGCCGTCCGTTAAGCCCTTGGCCGTTAGATGTCCTGGGTGCCGCGGCCGTACCCCTGAAACGACAGTTTGCCGGCCTCGTCGACCTTGGTAATCGACAGGCTCAGGTATTCGCCGAATTCGGCCTGTTTGTTGCCGGTCACGTAGTCGGTGAACCATTGAAACTGTGTGGAGCTTCTGCCGTGAATTTCCGCCGACCAGGCTACGCTCGAAGCGCACAGCATGCTCGCGCCGGTCAGCAGGCAGAACAATCGTTTAAAAGCCATCAGAAACCTCCTTTTCACAGATAACGCAGAGAGATATTGCCAGCTGCTACGGGTTTTAAAAGTAATGCACCTCCTCTCGTTGTAGCGATTTTGTACAGCGACCTATGACGCTTCTAAAGGTTCAACTTTCTGCGCGGAAGTGACTGAAAACGGTGGGTTTTAGTACCTGGACCTGCGTGTTTCCTGACGGCGTGCCGGTCGACCTGCTGCCGACCGACTCATTAGCGGCTGGCGGGTTTTTGTTTATTAGTAAAATCGGACAGAAAGTAACTTATCATGGAATATTCGATTGGCAAGCGGTCCGCTATTATTTTTTATCCGCTTGTCGTTTCGGGGACTTCCCGCCTCGCGCCGCCACGCCTCCCATCGTTGCCACGCCTCCCCTCGTCGCGTCGCCGGGGGTGGGAACTATCACGGCAATCCCTCCTGCGTTAGCGCGGGTTAAAGGGGGGGCGGGGTTGCTTGCCATCCGGGTGGATTGGTGGGAATTGTCTTGAACTGGGGAGGGGATAAACGCTAAAATTAAGCATGGTTGCGATATCTTAGCTATTTGCCTGCGATGTCTGGTGAAATTTCGGCAGGAGGCGAGTCTGGACGGCAGCGGCCGCTATGGTGGCGGCAGGGAGTAATGAGAATGGCGATCTCGGTGATTTTTGCCAGCGGCGAGGAAAAACAGGTTCCTGCCTACATGCTTGATTATTTGATCGGCGAGAAAAAAATCGTGGCTTTTCTAAGATCGGACGGCTGGGTGCAGATCGGGAGCGACCCGATACGCAAGGCCCAGCAACCTCTGACCAGGTCCGGCAGCAGGTGGAGCGATTTCATGTTCAAGCGCTCCCATGCCTGAAACGAGCGCTTGATCCCGGGGCCGGAAGCATGGATCGCGGCGGTTTGAAACTTTCGATAAACCATCTTTATAAATAAAGTCACATGTGCTATGGTGCGGTTTTCAGGCGGGGGCTGCTGGGCGGCGCTCGTCGGAACGTGTTCGGTACCAGCAGCGCGTGAGGCGATCGCTTATGGAAAGTACGCTAGTACAGGGGTTGGCTTCCCGTCTGTCCGGCGGGGAAGCGCGCATGGAACACCTGCTCTTCAGAATGTTGTGCATCGCTGCCGCACTCCTTTGCCTTTTCGTTGTGATTCCCAGCAATTACTGCAACCATCTCCCCCTCGGCATTAATCTGGCCGTGCTGATCTTCGTTGTGGGGACTCTTTTCCTCTACCGGGAGGCGCGTCGCGGCCGTTACCGGCTGGAGAGCTTCTTCCTTCTGACCCTGCTGCTGTTGAATTCCACCTGGTTCGCCAACGGCGGCTCCCTGGGGAGCGTCGGTTGCTATTTCTGCTGCCTGTTCACCTACTGTCTGATTTTCTTCCGCGGCAGGAAGCGCTGGCTCTTGCTGGCCGTCGCCCTGGCGAGCGTGATCGCCCTGATGACGCTGGAGCGGTACTTTCCCTCCTGGGTGGTGGCGTACCAAAGCCCGGAGCGCCGCCTTGACGATCTGGCCGTCGCGGTGCTGGTGAGCGCCCTCTGCTGCTCGCTGATGCTCTGGACGGTGCTGACCGATTACGACCGGGAACAAAAGCGGCTGACGGGGCTGAACGAGGAGCTGTTGCGCAACATGGAGCGGCGCATCGAGGCGGAGCAAACGCTGCAAAGGAAAGAGGAACTGCTGGAACTGATCATGGACGCGGCCTCGGACGCCATCTACGTCAAAGACTCGCAAGGGCGCTACCTCATCTTCAACAAAGGGGCGGCGCTCATGACCGGCAAGAGTCCGGAGGAGATGCTGGGGGAGGACGACACCCTGCTTTTCCCGCAAAAGGAAGCCCGCGCCATCATGGCTGCGGACCGCAAGATCCTGGCGCACGGCGAGATGCTCAACATAGAGCAGCAGTTGGTCATGGCGTCGGGGCAGGAGGCCGCCATCCAGACGGTCAAGGGGCCGTTGCGCGACCAGCGGGGGGAGATCATCGGCACCTTCGGCGTCTCCAGGGACGTCACCGAGAGCCGGCGCTTGGCGGAGGAACTCCACAAGCTGAACGAGGAACTGGAGCAGCGCGTCCAGGAACGGACCGCCCTGCTCGAGGCGGCGGTGCGGGAGCAGGAAGCCTTCAGTTATTCGGTGTCGCACGACCTGCGCGGGCCGCTACGGCACATCAACGGTTACGCCGGCATACTGGAAGAAGAGTTCGGCGCTGCGGCAAGTCCGGAGGCGAGAGGATATCTGGAGCGGATCCGCAGCTCCAGCAGCCGGATGGGAAAGCTGATCGACAATCTGCTGGAGCTCTCCCGTATCGGCCGCTCCGAGTTGCGCAAGGTCCCGGTCAATCTGAGCGATTTGGCAGGTTCCATCTGCGGCAAGCTTCGGGAGGGCGAGCCCGAGCGCCGGGTCGAATGCGCCGTGACGCCGGGGCTCACCGTCCGCGGGGATCGGGTGCTGCTCTGGCAGATGCTGCACAACCTGCTGGAGAACGCCTGGAAGTACTCCGGCAAGCGGGAGCCGGCCCGCATCGAGTTCGGCTGCGAGCCGTCGGCGGATGGCCGGGTCTTCTTCGTCAGGGACAACGGGGTCGGCTTCGACATGCTCTATCAGGACAAGCTCTTCGGCGCCTTCCAGCGGCTGCACGGCGCCGAGTTCGAGGGGGCGGGCATCGGGCTGGCGACGGTGAAGCGCATCGTCGAGCGCCACGGCGGCGACGTCTGGGCGGAGGCGGCGGTCGACCGTGGGGCCACCTTGTACTTCACCCTTCCCTGACGTCGGCGAACCTGAAGCGTTTGAACCGCGAAGACGCGAAGCACGCGGAGAAAAACCGTTCTTCGCGGCTTCGCGGTGAGCGGCTCGGGCCTCAGATGCTAAAGCGTTGGAACCATAACCATCCCGTAGGATGCGGTGAACATCGTGAACCGCATCGTTTGCGAAACCGATGCGGTTCGTGCCTCACCGCATCCT
Source organism: uncultured Geobacter sp. (assembly GCA_903925075.1). GTDB lineage: Bacteria > Desulfobacterota > Desulfuromonadia > Geobacterales > Geobacteraceae > Geomonas. The sequence goes on along the minus strand of CAIYDQ010000116.1, from coordinate 4,120 downwards.
ACCGCTTCGGGGCTTCGCGGTGAACTGTTCAAGTCCTCAGTTATGTCCCAGACCGAAGCGCTCCTGCACCGAAGCCGGCGCCTCTTCGAAACGCTGGAATTCCATGGTGTAGCTCCCTCTTCCTTTGGTGGCGCTGCGCAGCTCGGTCATGTAGCCGAACATCTCCGCCAAGGGGACGCTGGCCCGCACCACTTCGCAGTCGCCGCGCTGCTCCAGGGATTCCACCCGGCCCCTTTTTTGCTGCAACGAGCCCAGCACCCTCCCCAACCCCTCCGCCGGCAGTTCCAATTCCAGGGTCATGATCGGTTCCAAAATGAGCGGTCCCGCCTCCCGGGCAGCCATGGCCAGGCCGCGACGGGCCGCCGCCCTGAGCGCGGGCTCGCCGGGGGCGGGCATGCCGCGCTCCACCGGGATCTCCAGCACCTGCACCTCCAGGTCGGTGAAGGGGTAGCCGGTCAGGCAGCCGGCCTGGCATCCCTCCCTGAGGCTTTGCTCCACGGCGGCCATAAGCTCCAACGTTACCGGCGGCTCCGGCCGCGGCAGCTTGATGCGCACCCCGGCGCCGCGCGGCAGCGGCGACAGTTGCAGCACGATCTCGGCGATTTCCAGGCGGCGCTCGCCCTGGCGCTGGAAGGTTTCCCGCCGCAGCATGGGCCGGCGCAGCGTTTCCCGGTAGACCACCCGCGGCCTGCCGGTCTGCACCTGCACCCCGTATTCCCGGCGCAGCCGGTCCAGGACGATCTCCAGATGCAACTCCCCCATGCCGGTGAGAATGGTCTGGCCCGTTTCCCGGTCCTCGTGCACCGTCAGGGTCGGATCCTCCCACTGGAAATAGGCGAGCGTCGACAGCAGATGCTCACGATCCTCGCCCCCGCGCGCCTCCACCGCCAGCGACACCACCGGTTCGGGCACCGCGACCCCTTCCAGCACCAGCGGGCGGGCCGGGTCGCACAAGGTGTCGCCGGTCAAGGTGAGCTGGCAGCCGGTGGCGGCCACGATGTCGCCCGGCAGCGCCTCCTCCAGCTCCTCCCGCCGGTGGGCGTGCATGCGGAACAGGTGCCTGATCCGCTCGTTGGCGCCCTGGCTGCCGTTCAATACGCTGGCCCCGGCGCTCAGAGTGCCGCTGTAGATGCGCAGGTAGGTGAGCCGCCGCCCCGCCTCGGCCATCACCTTGAAGGCCAGGGCGCGCAGCGGCGCCCGCGCATCGCAGCGCACCTCCTCCTGATGGCCGCTGACCGGGTGGTGGCCGATCGGCGGCGGCAGGTCCAAAGGGGAGGGGAGGTAGTGGCAGACCGCATCCAAAAGCGGCTGGATTCCCTTGTTGTGCAGCGCCGAGCCGAGCAGCACCGGGAAAAGCCGGCAGGCGAGCGTGCCGCGCCTGAGCGCCTCCCGCAGGCGCGGCGCGGGGACCTGGTTGCCGTCGAGAAAGTCTGCCATCACCTGGTCGTCGAAATCGGCCGCCGCCTCAGTGAGCAGCAGGCGGGCCTCCGCCGCCTGCTGCCGGTACTCTTCAGGAACCGGCCCCCTGAGCACCGTCCTTCCCAGATCCTCTTCGGCAAAGGAAAGCGCCTCCTCGCTCAGCAGATCGATCACCCCGGCAAAGGCGGCTTCCTCTCCGAGCGGGAGCTGCAGCAGCACGGGGCGCGCCTTGAGCCGCTGCGCGATCTGGCTCAGCGCCTGGCGGTAGTCGGCGCCCGGGCGGTCGCTCTTGTTGATGAAACAGATGCGGGGCACGCCGTAGCGGTCCGCCTGCCGCCAGACCAGTTCGCTTTGCGGCTGGACCCCTTCCACCGCGCTGAAAATGGCCACCGCGCCGTCCAGGACGCGCACCGATCGTTCCACCTCGATGGTGAAGTCGATATGGCCGGGGGTGTCGATCAGGTTCAGCCGGAAATCTCCCCAGCGGCAGGTGGTGGCGGTGGCGGTGATGGTGATGCCGCGTTCCTGCTCTTGCGGCATCCAGTCCATCACCGCCTGGCCGTCGTGCACCTCTCCCATCTTGTGGGTCTCTCCGGAGTAAAAGAGGATACGCTCGGACACGGTGGTCTTGCCGGCGTCGATGTGCGAGATGATGCCGATATTGCGGATGTGGCTTGCGTCGACAGGCATGGCGCTCGTTCTCCCGTTGAGGGTGCAGTGGCTGCTGGTCGCGGGAAATAGTACACGAAAAGTGAGCATCCACCAACAGATTCGATGCTCCCCCGCTGCGGAAAGGCGTGTGAGAGTTGGTTTTTTTAATAGCTTTAACCGGCTGCGCCGTGCTATATAGACCGACGCTAACCTCCAAGCAAGCGACAGCTCCGGAATCCGCCAGCTGCGGGTCGGCGCGCCGGGGAGCGATCCCGGTTTCTTTCCAGCCCTGAAATCCGTATGCCCGAGGTCCCCCGGGAGGTTTATGAGCATCAAGCGAGTCGCCTTAATCACCCCTCCATATCACTGCGGCGTCGTCGAATCGGCCGGCACATGGCTGAACGTCGGCTTTGTCTATCTGGCCGGCTCGCTCAGGGCGGCGGGCTACGAAGTGGACTATTACGACGCCATGTCTCTTTGGCACAAGTGGCCCGAGATCGAGGCGCGCATCCGCTCCTTCAACCCGGACGTGGTGGCTACCACCTCCTTCACCGCCTCGGTGGCCCACGCCTTGGAGCTGACGGCCTTGGCCAAGCGCATCAACCCCGCCATCGTCACCGTGCACGGCAACGTGCATGCCACCTTTTGTTACGACGAGATGCTGCAGGCGGAGCACGAAACCGTCGACTACATCGTGCGCGGCGAAGGCGAGGTGACGCTGCCGGCGCTTTTGGACTGCCTGAACGCGGGGGGCGACCCCGCCCAAGTGCCGGGCCTCGCCTTTTATCGCGACGGCTCGGTGCTGGCCACCCCCAAGGCGCCGCAGATCCAGGATCTGGACGCGCTCCCCATGGCTTGGGACCTGGTGGAGTGGCCGATCTACAGCTATCGCGCCAAGGACAACGCAAGGCTTGCCATCGTCTCCTCTTCCCGCGGCTGCCAGGAAAAATGCTCCTTTTGCTCGCAGCAGCTTTTCTGGGCACGGTCCTGGCGCGCCCGCAGCGCCGGCAACTTCGTCGCCGAGCTGGAGCATCTGAGGGACGTCTACGGCGTCGAGGTGGCCATGCTGGCCGACTAGATTCCCACCTTCGACCGCGAGCGTTGGGTGAGCATCCTGGATCTGATGATCGAGCGCAAGGTGGGGGTGAAGCTCCTCATGGAGACCCGCGTCGACGACATCCTGCGCGACGCGGACATCATGGACAAGTACCGCGAGGCCGGGGTGGAGCACATCTACGTCGGCGTGGAGGCCGGAGACCAGGCGACGCTGGATCTGTTCAACAAGAACACCAAGGTGGAGCAGTCCAAGCGGGCCATCGACATCATCAACGCCGCCGACATCGTCTCCGAGACCTCCTTCGTGCTCGGCATGCCCGACGACACCCCGGAGTCGATCGCGGCGACCATCGAGCTCGCCAAGCACTACAACCCGGACATGGCCTTCTTCCTGGCCATCGCCCCCTGGCCCTACGCCGAACTGTATCCGGAGCTGGAGCCGTACGTGGCGACCAAGGACTATCGCAAGTACAACCTGGTCGAGCCGGTGATCAAGCCGAAGAACATGACCGTTAAGGAGTTGGAGCGCCAACTGGGCCGGGCGGCGCAGGACTTCTTCATGGACAAGTTTCGCCGTCTGCACGAGCTCACCCCCTGGAAGCGCAAGTTCATGGTCTCCGTGCTGGACATCCTGATCAACAATTCCTATCTGGCAGGCGAGATGCGCGGCGCGATGAAGGAAGGCAAGGAGATGCCCGCCGAGGTGCGGGCGCTGTTGGCCCAGGTGAAGCATTACCAGCAGGCCGAGGCGGGCTCGGGCGCCCGTCTGGGAACCGGAACGGGAACGGAGAGCGCCGAGCGCGAGCACGGGCAGGAGCACGGGCAGGAGCCGCGCAACTTCGCGCCGATCCCGTAGGGGCGCGGCCGGCGGTCCCATTAACTCAACCCGGTGCAGATGTGTAGGTTGCGTTGAATGGGTGCATCGTGAAACGCAACAGCACCTCCGGCTCCATCACCGCAACGTCGCGTTTCGTGCCTCAACGCGACCTACAGG
>CAIYDQ010000115.1 GCA_903925075.1 uncultured Geobacter sp. | reverse complement strand
GATGCCGCTGGAGACGGGCTTGATGTTGCCGGCGCGGCAGGCAATGGCGTCGATCTGCTCCATGTCGATCCGGTTGTCGTTGAGGAAATTTAGAATCGCGTCCTTGCGGTAATCGTACTGATCCCAAATGGTGGCGAAATTCCGCAATTCGGCTTCGTCATGTTTGACCGAGACGTTGATTTTCATCTCGCCATTGGCAAATATGCCGACTTTGGTCGACGTCGACCCCGGATTGATAATCAAGACCGTCTTATTGGCATTCATGGTTGGCTCCATTGCATCTCGGTTGTCGTTTCCCGGATTTCCGCGGCCTGCTTCAGCTGGAGTTTTTTCAGCCCGTCCAGGATGCGGTCGGGAGCGAAAGGAGTCGAGTAGAGGCGCACGCCGGTGGCGTCGTAGACCGCGTTGCCCATGGCCGCCAGAATCCCCGAGACCAGTCCCTCGCCGACCTCCTTGGTGCGGTACGGCTGGCCGACGCGGTACTCTTCGGTGATCACGTCCGCGTCTTCCGAGGCGGCCATGTTGTGGATGGTCGGCATCCGGTAGTCCAGCCAGTTGGGATTCAAGGTGTAGCCGTTTTTGGTAAGGACCTCTTCCAGGAAGGCATGGCCCAGCGCCATGGAGACCTGGCCGTCGACTTGTCCCTTTACCAGAGCGGGATTGATGGGAAAACCGCAATCGTGCACGGTGTAGGCCTTGACGAGTTTCGCCTCGCCGGTCTCGATATCCACCTCGACCTCCGCCACTTGGGCGCTGAAGGCGTAGTTCTCGGTCCAGCGCCCCTTGGTGGTCGCCAGGCTGGGATGGGTCGGCTCGTCCCGCATGGTTCGCCAAAAGCCTTCGCCGACGATGGTGTCGCCGCGCCGAGTGGCGACGCTGGCGGCGAAGACCTGCGCGTAGCTCATGCGCTGCTCGGGATGGCGCCGATTGAACACCTCCTTGTTTTCCACCCAGAGATCTTCGACCGGCACCTTCATTTGCTCCGCAGCCACCTGGATCAGTTTTTCCCTGGCATTGCCCGCCGCCTGGCGGGCGGCGTTGCCGGTGATGTAGGTCATGCCGCTGACCCACGCGCCGATGTCCTGGGGGGTCGCATCGGTGTCGGAGGATATCAGCTTGACATCGTCCATGCCGACGGCGAGTTCCTCGGCGACGATCTGGGCGATGATCGTTTCCGATCCCTGGCCCACGTCGATCGCGCCGGTGAGGACGATGGCCGACCCGTCGTCGTTCATCTTGACCATGACGCCGGAACTGTTGGGATACACCAGGGAGCCGCCGAAGTAGGCGCTGATGCCGATGCCGATCCCCCTTCTGAGGTGCCCGGTCTGCGGCGTTTTTCGCGCCTGGCCGTATTTCTTGAGCAGCTCGGATTTCTCCGCCGCCATCCGGATGCATGCCGGCAGATTGCCGTTGTGCACGTTGTCCCCGTTGGGCAGCTCCTCGCCGGGCTGCCGCGCGTTGCGCAGCCGAATGGCGATCGGATCGATGCCGAGCGCTTCGGCGATCATGTCCAGTTGGGACTCGATGGCGAAGCGCACCTTGGGACAGCCGTGGCCGCGTTGGGGCGCTCGCACCGAGTAGTTGGTGTAGACCGAGAAGCCTTCGTACTTCAGGTTGGGGCAACGATAGGGCGCCATGGTGAAGCCCCAGGCCAGGAACACCACCACCACGCCGCTCCCCCGATAGGCGCCGGCGTCGTTGATCACCCGCATCTGCTGGGCGAGGATGGTGCCGTCCTTCTTGACGCCGGTCTTGACCTCGACGATCAGCGGCTGGGCGTGGCGAAAGGCCGAGAAAATCTCCTCGCGGCTGGCGACGATGCGAACCGGGCGGCCGGTCAAGATCGACAGCCGGGCGGCGCAGTATTCGTGGGAGAAGAGATCGATCTTGCCGCCGAAGGTCCCCCCGACGTAGGTTTTGTGGATGCGGACCGCCGAGTAGGGGAGATCCAGGGTCTTGGCGAGCTTCGCCCGCTTGACGAAATTCCCCATCGACGAGGTCCAGACGTTCAGCTTGTCGCCTTCCCAGTGGGCGAGGGTGACCTGGGACTCCAGATAACCGTGGGTGCGCACCTGGCTCTCGAAGCGGTCTTCGCGCACGTAATGGGATTCGGCGAATCCCCGCTCCACGTCCCCCCAGCCCCCTTCGCTCTTGCCGCCGATGTTGGCGTACTCTTCCTTAACCTTCGGATGGCTGGGATGAATTTCCGGCGCCGAGGGGTCCATCGCCCTTTCGGCGTCGAACACCGCCGGCAGGATCTCGTACTCGACCTCGATCAAGGCCAGCGCCCGCTGGGCGGTGATCGCGTCCACCGCCGCCACGGCGGCGATCTCTTCGCCCACGTGGACCACCTTGCCCCGAGCCAGGACTTCCTGGTCCGCAGGGTAGCGCGGAGTCTCCACGAACCCGTGTTTAACGCCCTTGGTATCCTCGACCGTTATCACCCCTTTGACGCCGGGGAGCGCCCTGGCTTTGGAGGTGTCGATGCCGACGATCCGGGCGTGGGGATGGGGACTGCGCAGAATGCGGCCGATCAGCGTCCCGGGGAGTTTGACGTCCTCGCTATAAACCGCCCGGCCGGTGACCTTGTCCGGACCGTCCTTGCGTTTGAAGCTCTTGCCTACAAAGTTCAACTCACTCATTGGTTGGTCCTCTCTTACCTTATTTCATGACGGGCAGCACGCCCTGGTCGGAGACCTGCAAGACGGCATCGACGATCGCGTTGTACCCGGTGCAGCGGCACAGATTGCCTTCCAGTCCCTTCTTGATCTGCGCCAATGACGGCTTTTCATGGCGCTCCAGCAGGGCCGTGGCCGACATCAGCATGCCCGGAGTGCAGAAACCGCACTGGACCGCGCCCTGGTCTAGAAACGCCTCCTGGAGCGCGTTGAGTTTTCCCCCTTGAGCCAGGTCCTCCACGGTGCGGATCTCCTTCCCCTCGCATTCCACCGCCAGGGTGATGCAGGAGAGCACGGGGCGTCCCGACAATAATACGGTGCAGGCGCCGCAGGTGCCCGACAAGCAGCTCCCCTTGGTCCCCGTCAGGCCGACGGTCTCTCTGATCACTTCGATCAGCATCTTCCTGGGCTGAACCGTGATCTCATGCAGTTCCCCGTTGATGTTCAAGGCGATGCACCGTGAACGCCTCTTCGATCCGTTGTGGGCCTGGCCGGCTGCGTCCTCGGCCGCTTGCGAATGCAGATGATTCATATAATCCCTCCTGATGCCCGTTCCAGCGCCGCCGTCAAAGTGCGCCGCAGATAGACCCGGATATTTTCCCGTAAATAATTCCTGGTGAAGCCGTGATGGGGCAAGGGGTTGATTTCGTCGCTGGCATCGTCGGCCGCCTCCGAGAGCAGTTCCGCGGTCAGCGCCTTGCCGACCAGCTTCCTTTCGGCGCTCGAAGCCCGCAGCGGTCCCTCGGACACCGCGCCCACGACAATCCGCGCGGCGGCGCAGGTTTCGCCGTCGTCTTCCAAGCGCAGCGTCACCGCCATGTTGGCCATGGCGAATTCCAAGCCGCCCCGCAGGGTCGATTTATGGTACCCCCAGCCAAAACCCGCCGGCGCCGCGGGCACGATCAGCGAGCGAATCATCTCCGAGCGAGCGATCAAAAGCGGCGTCAGGGCATTGCCGGAAAAAAGCCTTTCCGCCGGGACGCTGCGGGTGCCCTCTTCGCCGAGAATTTCCACCTCGGCGCCCAGGGCGATCAGAGCGGGAGCCGTGTCGGACATGTACACCGACCAGCAGCTGCCCGGCTTGTTCCCCGGATAGGGGTAACAGCAGTCGCCGCCGCGTTTATAGCAGGGCGCGGCGAATTGATAGTCGTGCTCCTGATTCAAATGCAAACAGCGGGTTTCCTGGCAAAGATTGCCGCCCAAGGTGGCAGACTGCCTGATCTGGTTCCCGCCTACGGCATGGGCGCTTTCGGCAAGCAGGGGAATTTCGCGCCGGATGAAGTCCGAATTTTCCAGGTCGGCCAACCGGGAGAGCGCATCGATGCGAATGGAGCCGTCTTCCCCTGCCTGCGGGGGCATCGGGGCGATGGCGCCCAGGCTGATCAAAAGCGCAGGCTTCAGGTTTTGCACCCTCATGTTGGGAAGCAGGTCCGTGCCGCCGGCCAGCAAGCGCGCGTCAACGCCGGAATTGCGCAGCAAAGACATGGCCTCCTGCAGCGTGCCCGGCCGCTCGTAGTCAAAGTCATATAGAATCATTCCAACCCCCGTTAATTAGCTACCCACCTTCTGGCGAGATCTACGAGCCACCTTTACCAACGATTGCATGCAATGTCAAAGAAAATTCCGGTACTAATAAAAATTTGCTTCAAGTCGCACCCGATAAACGACCAGGAAAGCGCAGCCTTCTTCCGCACAAATTACTGCTTGGGCAGCATTTTGTCCTAAAGCGACGCGGGTTTCCCGACAAAGACCCGCGCCCAGCCAAAATTTCGCCGAAAGAGCAAAAAGCAATACTGCATGCAATACAGATGTGGTAACATGGCGCACGGTTGGGCCTTGCGTCCGCCCCTTTATTCCGTACGTCAGGAGCAATTATCGTGGCATCGCAAGTGGCAAGGGTTTTGGTTCAGTTGCGCGATCTGATTCTCAAAGGCGAATTCGCTCCGGGCGAGCGGCTCGCGGAAATTCCGATTGCGCTGAAATTGGGTTCCTCACGGACGCCGGTGCGTCTCGCCTTCTCGTCGCTGGAACAGGAAGGGTTGGTCGAACCATCGCCGACGGGCGGGTATCTGATAAAACGTTTCACATCTCAGGAGATCGCCGACGCGATAGCCGTCCGCGGCAATCTCGAAGGGATGGCCGCCCGGCTGGTCGCCGAACATGGCCCGACATGCGAGTTTTTGCAGTTGTTGCAGGAATGTCTGGACGAGGGGGATCGGGTGCTGAACAAGCGCAGCCTCGATTACGACGATAGCGCCAGTTACATCGAGATGAATGACCGCTTTCACCAGCTCATCGTCGAAGGGGCAGGAAACGCGGCGCTGGCGCGCGCCATCGATCTCAACAATCGGCTGCCGTTCGCCCCGCCAAGCGCGACGCTGCCGATGCAGCAGACCTCCGGCGAAGAAGGGCGCGAGTGGCTATGGCATGCCCATCAACAGCATCACAGCCTGGCGCAGGCGATGGAGCGCAGAGAAGGGACGCGCGCACAATGGCTTGCGGAAGAACACGTCCAGATCGCCCGCATGAACATGGTTTACGCCCTGGAACGCCCGGAGACCTTGAGGCTCATTCCCGCCTTCAAACTGGTGACCGACGCGGTCGGTTGAATGAGATCGGCTCGGAGACAGCGCCGCTGACCGGCATTTTCATGGATTTTGATGCGGTAGATTGCCGAAGTTGGCGAGAGGGGGATAAGCCGATGGTAACTGTTTCCGTATTTACACAGGACATTTTCAGCATGACTTGTTCGAGTCTTTCAATTTTGTCTCGTGTCAAGGGCTGCCCCCTCTACCCCATAGGTCGCGTTGAGGCACGAAACGCGACGTCCTAACGGTGCCACGGCGGCAATGTCGCGTTTCACGATGAAGCCGTTCAACGCGACCTACAGATGGGCGAAGTTGGTAGCTGATGTGCTAAATGGTTACATTTGTTCTTGCCTTGATCGCTTATATTGAACAATCTTCCCGCAAAGTAGTCGCAATTTCTCAGCTTCCCATGTATCCCAGCCTCTTTGAAAGTTTAAGGGCTGCGGCCTTCAATGACCTGACTACCGAACCGTCAAGGCTTGTGTCCAGCATGCCCATGAAACCAACGGCCGACATGGCGAGTGTGATCTCATTCGCGGCATTGAACACCGGCGCACCGATGGCTGCGACGCCAGAAGCCAAATGGTGGCTTTCAACAATTGCCACGCCGGTCCGACGGGTCTCATCGAAAAGTTCTGCAACCGCGGAACCGGAGCGAAACTCACTCGGCAGGTCGGACGATTTAAGTTCCCTCTCGATCAAATGTTCATAGATTTTTGGCGCTAAGTACGCGCCAAAGATGCGTCCGCTGGCGGTAGTGATCATATTCATGGCGCTTCCCGTGGATACGCTAACGGTCAACTCACGCCGTGGCCTTTCATAGCGCACGACGATGGGACCATTGTGACTCCAAGTAGCTAGCGCGGTAGTTTCGTCAATTTCAACGCACAATTCGGCGATTGCGTTTAACCCGATTTGTATCCTGTCAAGCCTGTCCGCCGCCACCAATCCAATGTTCAGCGCAAGGGGGCCGAGGTTGTATCGGGTACCGTTCGCTTCCTGCTCCACAAGTCCGGTGCGGATCATACTGACCAAGTAGCGATGCACCTTGTTGGCCGGCATCCCGGCTGCCGCGGCAATCTCCCTGAGCATCATGCCGCGGTGGCCATCGAGGATGGCTTGCAATACCTGAATGCCTATCTCCAGAGACTGGACCCCTTGCTTACCTTCACTTACATCAATCACTGCCACTCCTCTAACCTGCACGTTTGTAGTGTTCTTTAATTTTGGGGTAATTCCGTTCCTGCCGCAGAGTAGCAAAAGGCCGTGCACCATGCAATATTTTTAAGGTTACCCAGGTACTCTCCTCGCCATCCTTCTTGAACGTATCGACCACCCTTCAGCCAACATGCAAGACTTATGGCGGCGAATAATATGCCGTTTTATTTCCTTGACAGACCATTACCGATCTTGTAATTTATTCCTCATTACAGATTTAAATCTGTATTACAGATTTTAAGGGCGATTCAACACATGGAAAGGAGAGTGCGAGATGTCCACCAAGATACGAAATAAGCGGTTGACCGATGATCAGTTCTTTAAGATTCGCAGGGAAGAGGTGTTGCCCCAGTGGGAAACCGGGAAGGCTCTTGAAAATCTCGACGAATGCATCGAGGTCGCCAAGGAGTTATCTGAAGGGAAAAACTTCGCAAAAACACTCATAGACGCAAAAGAAAAGGACCAACACGTTCTGATACCGCAGTTCGGAAGGGCTCTTACCGACTACACACTGGAGGGGCTGCAATTCGTGGAGGAGGTCTTCGACGCCGGACAACACGGTGCCTGGACCATCTATTCGGATTCCTACACGAGGAAAAACGACTATAAAAGCGCGGCTGCAGGTATTGAACGCAGTAAAAAAGAAGGCATGTCCATGCTTAACGGCTGGCCCGTAGTCAATTTCGGGGTAGAGGAGGCGAGAAGAATCAGGAGAGAAACCAGATTACCGCTTCATTTCAATTCGGCCGACGAGGATGGACGGTTGGCTTCCGAGATTGTACTGGCAGCTGGTTGGAATGCATGCAGCGTACGTACTCTTCAGGAGGTGATCGCACACTGCAAGGATATACCACTGGAGGAAATGATTCGAATCAATCAGTACGAAGCACGGCTCGCAGGTATTTATACCGAAAGAGGTGTGCCCATTTGCCCCTATAACGCGTCACACTTGTCCGGATACGACTCTGCCGGGTATCGCTCGTTTGTCTGTGTTTCGGAAGCTCTGCTTGCCGCCGAGCAAGGGGTGAAATACCAATTCATCACCCATGGTCTCAATATGAACATGATCCAGGACGTCGCCATGATCAAGGTGACCGAAAAACTCTGCTACGAGTACTGCGCCAGGTTCGGTTACCACGATGTCGAATTTTTCACGGCGGCATTCCCGTTCCTGGGTGCATGGCCGCCGCGCGACGATGAGGCGAATGCCATGATCGCCTGGAACGCGGCAATCACCATTATGGGGGGATTTACCGGCGTCATCCTGAAATGCCAGGATGAAGCGTTCGCCACCCCGACCAAGGAGGGGATGGCCAAATCGGTACGTCTCGCACGGCACATGCTCACCCTGATGGGGACGCAGAGGCTTCCGGAAAGTGCCAAACAGGCGCAGGAAGAAGCGATGATCGAGCTGGAAGTAAGGACTTTGATGGAGAAATGCCTGGAAGCCGGCGATGGCGACATGGCAGTCGGCATGTGTAAAGGGGTACAGGTCGGCTGGATAGATACCATGCTGACTCCCTGGAAGCACAACCATGGCAAAGTCATGGTCATGCGGGATGCGGAAAACGCCGTCCGTTATCTCGACGCCGGAGACATCCCACTGCCCAAAGAGGTCATAGACTATCATCGCGAAAAGATAGCGGAAAGGGAAAAAAAGGACGGACGTAAGGCAAGCTTGGACATTGTAGTCCAGGATCTGCAGTTCGCCTCAATCCTGAAGAGGAGCTGACCATGGACATCGTGTTGCTCATTGATTTCGGTAGCACACATACGAAAATACTGGCTGTGGATATCGTCCGGGAAGAGATCGTCGGCAGAGCCCAGGCGGTTACGACGGTCGAGACGGATATCACCATGGGACTGAACAAAGCTCTGGAACTCCTTTTTTCGCGACACGGCATCCGCGAAAGTGACGTAATAGGCAAGTATGCCAGCAGCAGCGCCGCCGGCGGCCTGCGCATGGCGGCCATCGGACTGGTGCCTGCCTTGACGCTGGAAGCGGCGCGGCGAGCGGCTTTGGGCGCGGGTGCGAAGGTAGTATGGTCATCAGGATTTGAATTGGATCCGGAAATGATCAAGGAGGTCGAGGCAGCCTCTTGCGATATCGTCCTGTTGTCGGGGGGGACCGACGGCGGAGATAAAAAAGTGATCCTGCACAACGCAAGACTGCTCGCCGGGTCGAACATCAATGCCCCCATTCTCGTTGCCGGCAATCGGGTGGCAGCCAACGAAATAAAAACGATGCTCGACGCCGCCGGAAAGCACGCAGTGGTGACGAACAACGTCCTTCCGGAGTTGGCGCAGGTCAACATCGAACCTGCTCAGGAACATATCCGCGAGATTTTCATAAAAGAGATCACCAAAGCAAAGGGACTGGACAGGGCTCAGGAATACATCGGGGACATTGTCATGCCGACTCCCAAGGCCACGCTACAGGCAGCTACGCTGCTGGCCGACGGGACCGAGGGAGAGCAGGGGATCGGTTCACTGCTGGTTGTCGAGGTGGGAGGAGCCACCATCAACATCCATTCCGTAGCGGACGGCCACCCCGCGGATGCGCAGACCCTGGTGAGAGGCCTGCCTGAAAAGCGGGTAAAGAGAACGGTGGAGGGTGATTTGGGCATTAGATACAACGCTCCCTCGATACTGGAATTTGTCGGGATCAAGACCTGCCTTTCCAGACTGCGGGTCATGGCACCAGAGATACGACTAGACGAAGAAGAGTTGGAATCATTGGTCCATGGCTTGTCGATAAACGTCGGACATGTCCCGGCAAGCGACCTGGAGGACTGCATCGATCGCGTTCTGGCGGAGTCGGCAGTGGCGTTTGCGGTCGGCAGGCATGCCGGCACCTTACGGCAGGAATTCTCTCTGGCAGGCGATATCAAGGTGCAAACGGGAAAGGATCTGACCAGCACCACGAACATCATCGGTACCGGCGGAATTTTCAAATACGGGAAGTGGCCGGAGAAGATTCTATCTTCGGCGCTGTACGATTCCAGCCAGCCATGGAGTTTAAGGCCGATAGCCGCTCAGGCGTACACGGACAGCGAGTACATGCTGTACGCCATCGGATTATTGGCCGAGCATTACCCGGCAAAGGCACTGAGAATCGCTAAAAAATATCTGAAGCCGGTTGGGCTTGGCAGACATCAGAGCGCCTTGCCCTCTGTTTGAGCTTGACCTTGAAAGGAGGCGACATGAAGCACGACACGGAAGGAACTTGTCAGACCGAGGAGCGCCGGTTGGCGGAGTTCGTAGGTAAGCTGACTTACGACGAGATACCCGAGGACGCCATCCGGGTCGTCAAAAGAATTTTGCTGGCGGTTGCGGGGGCGGCAGTAGCAGGCGCTGCCGAAGAGGGTTGTTTGCCGCTTCGCACAATGCTTCTGGAGCGAGGCGGCAAGCCCGAGGCCACCGTGCTGATTTTCGGCGACAAGTTGCCCGCTCCCAGCGCGGCCCTGCTTAATGGTGTGATGTGCAGAGCGTTGGACTATTGCGATGCGATGGCCCCCGGTCTTCACATGGGTTCTTCGTTGATTCCGGCCGCGCTGGCCGCCGTCGAACTGAGGGGCGAGTGCGATGGCCGGGAATTTCTCGCGGCGCTAGCCGTCGGCGCGGAAGTCGGCTCGCGCCTCAACCTCAGCGAAGAATCTTACAATGGTTTCGATCCCACGGGAGTAGCCGGGGTATTCGCGGCTACCGCGACCGCGGCCCGCATCCTTCAGTTGGACGAGGAGCAGGTGCTGAATGCACTGGCCCTGGCATTCAATAGATGCGGAGGAAGCTTCCAGAGTAACGTCGACGGTTCGCTGGCGGTCCGACTGATCCAGGGTTGGGTAGCGGAGTCGGCTGTGAACTGCGCGATGCTTGCCAAGGAAGGCCTGACGGGACCGGCGAATTTTCTCGGTGGCATTTACGGGTATCTGCATTTGTTCGCCGGGGGCAAGATCCAGGCAAGCAGCGTAATCGCCGGACTTGGGAAAGAGTATCTGCTCAAGAACACGGTGTTTAAAAAGTACCCAAGCTGTGGGCTTACCCAGGGAGTGACTGAACTTGCTTTACAGGCTGTAGTCGAGTTGAATCTGAAGCCTGATCTTGTTGACTCCGTCGAAATACGATTGCCCCCCTACGCTCACCGGCTCGTCGGACACAATTTCGATATCGGCAGGAATGCCCGCGTCAACGCCCAGTTCAGCGTGCAGTTCTGTGTCGCCAATGCCTTCGTCAGAGGAGCATCCACGCTGGCGCATTTCCGCGAGGAAGCTATTCGTTCCCCGGAGTTGCAGTCGCTTATCGACAGGATAAAGGTCATCTCCGATCCAAGCATCAACTCAAGAGGGCACACCGCCGTCGACTTGACTGTGGTGACAGTGGAAGGCCGGACACTGGTTAAGCAGCTGGATGATGCGCCGGGCTTTCCTCGCAACCCTTTAACCGATTCCGAACATCGGTCACGTTTTGCCCAGTGCATGGAGTACGCGGGAATTCCTTTTCCGCAGCATCAGGCAAAGCGGTTAGTGGAATTCATCGATTCGATCGAAGAGGCGCAGGATGTTCGATCGCTTCTGCACCTGCTGGTGGTCCGAGACGTATGAGGGAAAAGACTGGCGACTGGCGGATATTTTTGTTTGAGAGACATAACCAACCGTAGCATCGCATCCGAAAAGGAGACAAAAAATGACCAGGACGAACATTGTGATAGGAACTATCGGCTCCGACTGCCACATGATCGGTGGATGGGTGCTGACAAGAGCGTTTAGAGAAGCCGGGTTCGAAGTAACGTTTCTTGGCGCCGTGGTTCCACACGAGGACTTTATCAATGCCGCAATTGAAACCGACTCCAAAGCCATTCTTGTTTCGTCGATGTACGGCATGGGCATTTTGGATTGTGAAGGCCTGAGAGACAAGTGCATCGAGGCCGGACTCAAAGACATCGTGCTTTACGCCGGAGGCACCGTCGCCGCCCCTTTAGAGCTTGAAAAAAACTGGCCGGAGATTGAGAGGCGATTTGGACAAATGGGATTTAACCGTGTTTTCCCAAATACGGTCACTGCCAGTGACGTAGTCAGAATTCTAAAGGAAGACCTCGCTCTATCGTGACATATCCGTTCAGTACTTCCAAAGTTTTCGAACGAACTATCGCAAAGGAGACGAATCATGCAAAATTTCAAGGCGCTCTTGTCGATTGTAGCGGCGGTAATCTTGTTTGGGGCAGGCGTTGCAGGCGCCGCACAAGAAGTGGTAACTCTTAAAATCGCTCATTTTTTGCCAGCCAGTTCCAACTTTCATCAACTGATGCTCCTCCCCTGGTGCGACAAAATCAGCAAAGAGTCCGGCGGCGGCCTCAAATGCCAGATCTACCCGTCCATGCAGTTGGGGGGCACGCCGGCGCAGCTCATAGACCAAGTTCGAGATGGTATAGCCGACATAGTCTGGTCCGTGCCCACCTATCAGGCGGGACGATTCACTAAGACGGAAGTATTCGAACTCCCTTTCATGGTGAAAAATGCGGAAAAGGGGAGCCAGGCGCTTTGGGATTACATTCAGAAAAATTCTCTGGACGAGTTCAAAGGCACCAAATTGCTCTTTACCCATTTACACGATGGAGCGCAATTTCATTTTGGCGGCAAGTCCGTTAAGAATCTGGAAGATCTCAAAGGCCTGAAAATTCGCGCGGCCACTCGCATTGGCACTAAAATGCTGAGCGCGCTCGGTGCGGTCCCGGTGCAAATGCCGGCGCCGGCGGTGCCGGAGTCGATTTCAAAGAGCGTGGTGGACGGTGCCAATATTCCGTGGGAGGTGACGTCAGCGTTGAAATTGCAAGAAATTTGTAAAACCCACACCGAGACTTCCCCAAGCCAAGCCTCCGCCGCAAACGCAATTTTTGTGTTTGCTATGAACTCTACCAAATACAATAGCCTCCCCCCCAAATTGAAGAAGGTCATCGACCAGAACAGCGGCATCAAGGTCTCCAAGTGGGCTGCCGAAACATTTCAAAGTTGTACCTTGCCGGCACGCAAG
Source organism: uncultured Geobacter sp. (assembly GCA_903925075.1). Classification (GTDB taxonomy): domain Bacteria; phylum Desulfobacterota; class Desulfuromonadia; order Geobacterales; family Geobacteraceae; genus Geomonas. The sequence continues at coordinate 4,631 of CAIYDQ010000115.1, read as the reverse complement.
ATTGCTGAAAAACGCCACAACACCATCAACGTTTTGACCGATGTCGAGTACAAACGATGGGTAAAGGCTGCCAGATCCGTTGACGATGACTGGATTAAGGAAGTTGCCGCCAAGGGTGGCAACGGCCAGGCGCTTTTGAACGACGCCAAAGCCTTGTTGAAAAAGTACAACGATTGATTTCTCTACATTCAATTTTCGACAGCTTGTTGCAAAGGGAAATGACAATGACTCTGGAACATGGATGCATTCAGGTTTATACCGGCAACGGGAAAGGGAAAACTACTGCCTCTCTCGGACTTGCCTTGCGGGCAGTCGGCCGCGGCCTTAAGGTCTGCGTATTCCAATTCATGAAGGGAGGGGGGCGTTATGGTGAACATCTCGCCGCTGAAAAGCTGGCGCCGCTGCTGACGATCATCCAGACCGGCAGGCCGGGGTGGGTCAACACCAAAGACATCGCAGAGGACCGGCACACCGCACAGGAAGCGCTTGTCCAAGCCAAAGAGCTATTGACCTCCGGTGAGTTTGACCTCTTTGTCTGCGATGAGATCAATGGCGCCGTCGGCTTCGGACTGATTTCCGTTGAACAGGTGCTGGAGCTGATCGGCAGCAAGCCTGAAAAAACGGAATTGGTGCTGACTGGGCGAAACGCTCATGAGCGTGTGATCGAATATGCCGATCTGGTCACCGAAATGCGTGAGATCAAGCATTATTATCAAGCGGGAATACCGGCCAGGACCGGGATTGAGATGTAGGGCTAATGGGGGCCACTTGACCCATTGGCTGACAGCCAGGGGGCGGGTGTTGCGTTTCACGATACACCCGTTCAACGTAACCTACCGAGAGGGGGAGGCGTTAACTGCTCCTTCCCCCCAGCTATCTCACCGAGAACGGCAGGAAGGCTTTTTGGCAGCCCGCTTCGCTCCCCGGCAGTTCCAAGGCCGGCTTGAGGATCTCGAATACCTGCTCGGGGGTTATCACCTGCAAACAGACGTTGTCGCGGCAGGCGCTTTTCCTGTGGTTGGACGCGCTGACGCAGGGCGAGCAGGCAAGCCCGGCGTAGATCGGGGTCATGGTCCCCAGCGGCCCGTAGACGGCGGGCGTTTCCGGCCCGAAGAACACGAAGGCCGGCATCTGCGTGACGGAGGCGAAATGGGCGGGACCGGAATCGTTGGTGAGCATGAAGGCGCTCAGCGAATATAAAACGGGAAGGTCCAACAACTCGGTCTCCCCGGCGAAATTGACGCAGCGCGCGCTCCCTATCTCCCTCTCGATCCCCGCCTTGCCGGCGCGTTCGGCCTTGCTGCCGGTGAGCAATATCACTACGTTCGGATGGCTCTCCAGTATCATCCGGGCAAGTTTGACGTAGTGGGCCTGGGGCCAACGCCGCAGGGGAACCAGATCGGAGGCGTTGGTGTTCAGTAAAACCAACTGATGCGGACTTAGCCGATATTCGGGACAGGCTCTGCCGATCCTGTCGATCAGCGCCTGGCGGGCCTCATCCGCAACCGGCGCTTTCCTGAGCGCCAACTCTTCGTCGGCTATTGCCGTTTTCGAATAGGGGGTCTGCGCCTCGCCGCTCAAGAGCGCGTTCACCAGGGCGATGAAGTTCTTGGAAATATGCTGGTGCGGGTTGTAGGCAACCTTGTGGGTCAGGAAATTTCCGCGATACAGCCCCTCGTTGTAAAAAGCGTGGAACCCCACGGTGCGCGTGGCGCCGGAGATGCCGGTCAACAGCGCGGTAAACCGGGAAAAGAGCTCAAGGTCCACCACCGTGTCGATCCCCTTGGCTCTGGCCCAGAAAAAAAACCGAAGGCAGTCCGCAACCACTTCGAAAATGCCGGCGTCGCCCATGACGAAGACGTTTTCCCGCGGAACCGTGTCCAACAGTTTCAGGCTGGCGCTGTTTTTACGGAAGATGGCGAAATGGAGGTTGGCGTTCAGGGAGCGTTTAAGTTTCACCATGGCCGGGTCGGCAAGCACAACGCTCCCCATCTCGGAAAGCTCTATGAACAGGACGTTGCGCGGCGGACCCGGTTTCCGGGCGAAAGCCAGCGCGCCGCCCACTTTCTTCAGCAGGGAACCGATCAGGCAAAGGGGAATGCCCAGATAAAAATCCAGTTTTCGCACCAGTTCAATGTTCATGTCCGTCCGTCCCTGGCAGCTTCACCTGTCGGATCGGCTTTTGCGACGGCTCTTTTTCTCGCCAGCAACCGATACAGGAGGCAGCCGCCGAAGAGCGCGGCAAGCGACAGGCAACTCACCCAAGCACCGACCACGAATGCTCGCGGCTGATAAAAAATGCGCAGAGAGTGCCGACCGGCCTTCAGGGGAATGGCTCGTAAAATATAGTCGGCCGGCAGCAGTTGATAGTCGCTTTGCACGCTTCCCGGGAGCGCCTCGGCCCGCCAACCCGAAGCATAAGGATCGGTGATCAGGAGAATCGCAGGCGAGGAAAGCTCGGCCTTTACGGTCAAGTGGCTCGCTCCGGAATCGATCAGCTCCAGTCGCTCGCCGGCGCTTGCCTGCGGACGAGCGGGGCGAACTTTGGGGTTACTTTCCAAAATAACCGACGCCGCCGGATCGAAAGCGGGGCTGGCTAGAGCGGAGAGGACGGCGTCGCGCCCTTGCCGCAGCGTGTAGTCGTATACCAGGTTCAGCCTTTTCATGGGAGCGGGGAACTCGGTCCAGTCGGCCGCCGTGCGGGCACGCTCGGGAATGAAATAGCGAAAACGGAGCATCTTGTACAAGGGGTGATACTTGGCAAGGTCCAGATATTGATCGGGATTTTCGGGGTTCCTCCCCTGCGTGAAGGTGATGAATTCCGCGTAGCGCTTGGACACCATCGGGTCGTAGCCATTGAGGTCGGAAGTGCCCAGGGTCATGGCGGAGTTGGCGTCGTTCTGGTTCAAGATGCGGTAGTCGCCGGGCTTGGTCGCCAACGCCTGCTGCAATTCGGGTTTGACAACTGTCCCGATATCGAAGCTGGGACGAAAAGGGAGAGCGAACAGCAGCAGTTCGGCGAAGGCCAGCACCGGCAGGAGCAGGAGCACGCCGCGGCGCTGTTTTCCCAGCTCCAGCAGCAGGGCAAAGACGAGACTCACGCCGCCGGCCCACAAAAGCTGGCGTACGGCGCTCAGGCGAGCCTGCTGCAGAAAGGCCGGATTATCGAGTTGCTCGCGCGGGAAATAGGACTCCCCGCTGGTGACCAGATGCCCGACGATCCCTGAAAAAGCGTGATCTCCGGCCACGAGCAACCAGGCGCCCAGGCAAAGCAACAGCGCTCCGACGGCTAGCGGCAACGCCGCAAAGGCGAGTCGTTCCCGGGCAGGAATCTCAGGATGCTTGCCGGAGCCGCGCCGGTTCAGTCCCTTAACCTGCCCTTCCCCCTGCCCTTCCCCCTGCCCTTCCCCCTGCCCTTCCCCCTGCCCTTCCCCCTTCGCCTGCCCCTTCGCCCGCCCCTCCCCTTTCGCCTCCCCCTCCCCTCTCACCGGCGCGTGCCGCAACAGGGAGTCAAGCCCTGCGGCGGCCAACAGGATCAAGAACAACGAGGCTTGGAAGATGAATTTAGAGATGCCGCGGAACTTGTTAAAGCCCGGCACGAAGTGATATAGCAGACCGAACAGCGGCGTGTATTGGCCGAATGCCAAGATCATGAGCGCGGCGAAAAGAATTAGCGAGGTCCGGCGAATCCTGATCTCGGCATGGATGGCGCCGTACGCGGCCAGAAACAGGCCGGTGATGCTGATGAACAGCGACATTTCCCAGGCATTATTGCGCCCCCAGTAGGGAACGGCTCCGACCGACCCGAAAATGGCGGGCGTCAACAAGGTCAGCAGGTTTTCGAACGGGAAGGAAAACATGGCGGCAAAGCTGTAGGGAACTCCGTTGCGCACGCTGTCCGCCGCCGCGTCAAGACCGGTGAAAAGCTGCACGGCGCTAAGGAGCGCGGCCGAGAGGTAAATGGCCACGAATGCTGCTGCCGTTTTCAGGCGGTATCGGTTGCAGGGGAGGCCGGCCAGCAGATAGAGCCCCGCGGTGACGCCGGTGTAGAAGACGTATTGCGGGTGCCCGGCCAGGATCTGCATGGCGACGGCGAGCACGCCTAGCAGGAACGGCGCTAAAGCGGGCCGGTCGCTGAAACGGTCCAAGGCGTAAAACAGCAATGGCACCCAGGGCATGACGCTGAGATTGGGGAGGTGGCCAGCGTAGATGTGGGGGAAGAAAGCTCCGCAAAAGACGGCGAGGAGTGCGGCCAGCAAAGCCGGCAGCTGAGCCAGCCCGCGGTTGAGCGTCCACAGGTACATGAAAAAGCCCAGCAAAAAGACGTGCGCGGCAATAGACACGTTGATGGCTAAGGCCAACGGTAGAATCAGGTAGATCAGGTTGAGCGGGTAAAAGATGGCGGATTGAAACCCGCCGACGAAGGGGGCTCCGGAGAAGATGTGCGGGTTCCAGAGCGGTATTTCCCCCTGACCCAAATGGCTGAATCCGAAAGAGCGCCACTGAACGAACTGACTGGAGAGGTCCTCGCCGACCCGGGACAACACCATGCGCGGCGACAGGAAAAGCACGTCGGCGAAGAGCGCCAGGGTCAGGACCAGCAGCAGCGCCGCGCCACCCGACAACTAGAT